>JAZTZV010000053.1:0-113931 GCA_045637645.1 Acutalibacteraceae bacterium
GGGAGTTACTAACAGTCCCCACCACCAATGTCTTGTGTTGAGAAGTTTAACACATAGTGGTGTTAATAACACAAGTTGAATATAGACGAAAATGTAATAAAAAGGAACACAGGCACTTCCTTTTATAAGGTGTCTAAATAGGTTTGAATAATCACCATGTAGAACGGTATATGCAATAGACCACACGATATAGGGGATTAACACTTTACATATTCTTTTTTTAAAAAATGCTCCATACATTTTTTTATCTGCTTTTGTTAAATATCCGGATAAAAATACAAATGATGCCACACAGAAGTTTAAAAAAGGACGAATAAAAACACCGGCTAATCCTCCAGGACAAGTGTGAATAAAAACAACAGCAATAATAGACAGCGCTCTCCAGATTTGGATGCGACTGTTTTTTGTCATCTTCTTACACCTCCACCATATATTTAGAAAAATTATATCACGAAGAATAAAACAGGTCAAGCAGATTTATTCATCGAAAAGTGTCCAAATGCAGAATAATTATTTCATCTAGGCTAGAGTCGACAAAAGCGGTGAAACGTTGGTGATCATGGACTTTCAAAACGCTCAAATCCCTTGGTACACAAGGGATTTGAAGCATTGGGGATAGCTAGGCTAGTCTTGACAAAAACAAAAAACCGCTCTCTTTCGAGAACGGTTTTTTTGGTGCGAGCGACGGGTGTCGGTACGAGGAAGCAGACTCTACCTTGTCTTTTGGTACAAGTAAAAACGATAGTCTCATCAACTCCAACGGGGCTAAAAACAGTCCACCGGACTGTTTTCTTCACGCCCCTTTCAAGTCCCGTTTCGCAAATGCAAACAAAAAGAACCCAACCTTGCGGTTGAGTTCTCTTTGTTTGGTGCGAGCGACGGGACTTGAACCCGTACGTCAGCGACACACGCCCCTCAAACGTGCCTGTCTGCCAATTCCAGCACGCTCGCACATATTCGGTTTGCGACCCACATTCCTGCGGCGCGAGTTGTATTATAGCACCAAGCGAGCAGAATGTCAACTGCTTTTTTGCAATTTTTTAAAGTTTTTTAAATTGTTTTTTCGGTTCTTCGAATAGGAGCGGAAAATAAGAGAACGGTTGACAAAAATCGACAAATACGCTATACTGACACCGCTCTTGTGCTACAATTGAAAAAGGAGAATGGTTACAATGAAAGACATCCATCAAGTTTCGAAAACACTTTCCGAGCGCGAGCAAATTGCGGCAATTATCTGGCTTGTAATCGGCATTATGCAAATTCTGTCGATTGTTTGTATTCTTGCCGGTACATGGAATGTTTATGCGGCATACACGCGCTTTACGCAATCCAAAGCGGTTCTTACCCCGTGGGTCGGCATTGTGAACAGCTACGAAAATTCCCTGACCTCCAGCATTATCAGCATCGTGATCAACCTGGTCTTCGGTGGCGTGATCGGTGTTGCGGGCGGACTTTATGATATTTTCATGGTTCGTGGTTATGTGCTTGAGAACAAGGACGTTTACGAGCAAGCCGGCTATTGAACATAAAAATAAACGCACTTGAACCATTGGGGTTTAAGTGCGTTTTCTTTTTGGATTGACAAGCGAACGCACGATTGGTATCATAGGAACATATTTTTTAAAAGAGAGGGTGTCGTATGGCGGATTCACGTCAAACAGCGTACGCAGAGCGCCTGGCGCGCTTGATCCGAATGGAAACGATCTCTGCACAGGGACAAACCGATAAAACGAAATTTTACGCATTTCAAGAGGAATTGCGTGCGGTGACGGATTTTCGAATGTGCTGTATCCGACGAATCCCGTGTTGCTCATCAGCTTAGGTCTTGTTGACGTCAGCTATGGCAAATGGCTGAAATGGAGCTGGAAATTCCAGCTGGCAAACCTATTGTTAACAAGCGGTTTGTTGCTTGCAGGCATGGCAATCGGTTATTAAAAAACAAAGGCGAAGCCTTGCGTTGTGCAGGCTCCGCCTTTTCTTATACGTTGTCGCGGTTGTTGCGCGGCATGCGACGGCTCCCGAGAAAATTCACCGTATTGCGCAGATCGCTTTCGGTGTGGATGGAGTCGCCGTGTTCACAAAGGGACCGTCGTGCGTCGACGGACAAAAGTCGAAAAAAACGACGACTGCTGTCGTCTCTTGCCAACAGTTCGCACAAATTTCGATAATACAAAACATCACCCCACGATTAGTATATCGTGGGGTAGCGGTGTTTATGTATAAAATCAATCGTTTGTAACATTACCGTCGCCGTCGATCGGGATGACGTCGCCGAGATAGGTGGGCGCGGGTTTTGCCATGCATTTCCCGAAATCCTTAATGCGCGCAAGCACTTCGCGTACTTCGCGACCGAGCTGACCGCCGTAACTGCGCAAATCGGCGTTCACGCCGTAGGCGGTGACTTCATAGCGACGCGCGATGTATAACGCACGGTATAAATGATAATCCTGCGTGACGATCACAATTTGGCGGGCATGAAACACATCGTGTGCACGCGCAATGCTGTCGTATGTTGAGAACCCTGCGTGATCCATGAAAATATCTTCGCTCGGCACGCCCGCTTCAATCGCATACGCCTTCATGACCGCCACTTCGTTGTAGGAGTCTTGACCGTGATCGCCGCTCATCAACAGTTTCGGTGCGACACCTGCTTTGTACAATTCGATGCCGCGTTTCAAGCGATCTTCAAGCATTGGACTCGGTGTGCCGTCTTCATAGACGCCGCAACCGAGGACTAAGATACAATCCATACCGGTGAGCTCGGTGGCGCTTTCGGGCGTTTTGATGTTGCCGGACGTGCTGTTGTAAACATACATATTAAGGCTGACAACGGCAAGTGTTCCGAAAAGTGTTGCAATCGCCAACGCAAGAGCGGCGGTTTTTAAGATGCGTTTTTTCGACATAACAGTCTCCTTAAGTAATCGAGGATCATGAACGTAATCAGCACAGCAGCCGATACACACGAAACGGCGAAGATATACAGAGGGATGCACCACGGATACGGCACGACGCTTTGCACATCCTTGTACACATACAGCGTCGGCGTGCAGTACGGGCTGATAAAAAACATATTAAAGGTTTCCGCGGGAACGATCCCGACTAAATGCGCCGTTTCGTTGAGGATCATCGCGATCAAAACCAATATACAAAATACGGGAAACGCGCGCACAAGCGTTTTCCATTCGGCTTTGACATAATCGCTGAATATCAAGTATATGCCGATGGTGATCATCGAGCTGTGGCACATCATGGTTTGAATGTTCACGCCGAGGCTGTCGGTCAGCACGTCGGTGGGGTATACCATCACACACAGACCTGAGAACACCGCGTAGGTTGCCAGGTAGCAACAAATTGAGCGATGGACTTTTCCGTTTGTGAATGCTGCGATCAGTCCCAAATACATCGGGATCGAGCAAAGCTGAAACGGAAAAGCGTACCATTGATAGTCGGCTGTAAAGGCTTCACCGTTGAACGAGAAGGTGTAGACGATTTGTTTGTAGATTTCGAGTACAATGTTAATAACCGAAAAGGCGATCAACACCGTGCGTACCGACGTTTTGGCATAGCGAGACAGCAATACACCGCCGAGAATGCCGGCAATTAACCAGCCAATGTGAAACCAGCCGCCTACTTGCAGAAGGGGCATTTTTGTTTGGAGGAGTTGTAAAAACTGACCGAGAATCATCATTTAAACAGGCGGATGCTCCTCGATGAAGCGTTCCAAAATATCCGCGGCGCAGCGGACGTATTCGCCGCAAGGACGTTTTTTGTAATAAGCGGCGGTACGCGCTTCTGGGGTGCCGCCGATTTCGGGGCCGTCCAAGAGCTCCCGACAAATAATGGAGCCATTCTCCTCACGAAAACGATCCGCCAACGTGCGGACGCGTTCATACAACTCCATTTTTGCCGTGCCTGTTTCGGGATTAGCGTATCCGTACAGTAAACCTGCCGCCATGAACATGCCGCTGCAAGCACCGCACACTTCACGCATGCGACCCATGCCGCCGCCGAAGGACGACGATAATTTCATAGCTGTATCAAGCGGCAAACCGAGTTCTTCGGCGTAAGCGCCGAGGACCGCTTGCGCGCAGTTGTAGCCTTCTTTAAATAAAGCTTCTGCTTTTTCTCCGTGGGTCATTTTGACACATCCTTTCTTTGCTTTATTATACTGGGATCAAGTGGCTTTGTCAACGCGCGGTATATTTCGTAAAAGCATTTTTTTGATGTTAAACGGCGGGAGGTTGTAAAAAACATCGAATTTTTTAAAAAGAAATGCGACTGAGATCTTAACTTCAAATAAATTGCATTTTTTTGCCGAAAAGACTTGATTTACGCGCGAAAAAAAGGTAAAATAAATGTAATCATTTTTATCATGGGGTGAAACGGTTATGACGCAGGTTTTGGGATTGTCTTGTGCAATGGGCAAGGTGCGTCGTTGTGTCCGTTTCCGCCGAATTTTCGGGGGTTCTGCCCTTAAATAAGCGTGGTGCGTCGCACCGCGCTTTTTCATTTGTCATTATCAAGGAGGATGCAGTATTATGGCAAAAAAAGTAGCAATTATTATGGGAAGCGACAGCGATCGCCCCATCGTACAAAAAGCGATGGACAAGCTTCAAGGCTTCGGTGTCTCTTATGAAACACATATTTTCTCCGCACACCGCACGCCTGTGCAGGCGGCGGAATTTGCAAGATCCGCGCGAGAGAACGGCTTCGGCGTCTTGATCGCCGCGGCGGGCATGGCGGCGCATTTGGCGGGTGCACTTGCCGCGCAGACAACGTTGCCCATCATCGGTATTCCGGTCAAATCTTCGACTTTTGACGGCTTGGATGCGCTTCTTTCGACTGTGCAGATGCCTTCCGGCATGCCCGTTGCAACGGTTGCGGTTAACGGCGCGGAAAATGCGGCAATTTTGGCGGCGCAAATTTTGGCGCTGTCCGACGATGAACTCGCCGCGAAATTGATTGCAATGCGCGAGGATATGACCGCGGCGGTTTTGAAAAAGGAAGCCGCGTTGCAAGAAGAATTGTCGGCAAACTAATTTCGTAACCTCAAAGATTGGAGCAAAAAGTATGATGGATTCCATTCATGAAGAATGCGGCGTATTCGGTATTTATGATCACGAAGAAGCCGACATCGTTGGTTTGACGTATATGGCGTTGTATGCTCTTCAACATCGCGGACAAGAAAGCTGCGGTATCGCTGTGAATGATGACGGTGTGATTACCGGGTATAAAAACACGGGTCTTGTCGGTGATGTGTTTACGGCGCAAAACCTTGCCAATCTCTCCAAGGGTCAAATGGCAATCGGACATGCGCGTTACGGTACGGTCGATAACAAAGGCCGCATCAACGCTCAACCGCTGATCGTGAATCATTGCAAGGGGTGTATGGCAATCGCCAACAACGGCAGCCTGACCAATGCCGCCGCACTCCGTAAAGAAATGGAGATGCACGGCGCGATTTTTCACACCTCCACTGACGTCGAAGTGATTGCTCACGCAATCATCAACGCTCGCTTGACCGCCGGCTCGATCGAGCAAGCGATCGAACAAGCGATGTATAAGCTTGAGGGTTGCTACACCTTGTGTGTGATGTCTCCGAAAAAGCTGATTGCCGCGCGTGATCCGAAAGGATTCCGCCCGTTGTGTATCGGTGTCACGGAATCGGGCGGCTATGTGTTTGCTTCCGAATCCTGTGCGATCGATGCGGTCGGTGCGACGTTCCTTCGTGATGTGGAACCCGGCGAAATCGTGATTGCGGATCAAGACGGTCTGCGCTCGATCAAAACACATTGCGGCGATCCGAATACCGCGCTTTGCGTATTCGAATATGTGTACATTGCGCGTCCCGATTCGGTGATCGACGGCACCGGCGTGCATATAGCACGCAAACGGGCGGGCGAGATCCTTGCTAAGGAAAGTCCGGTTGATGCGGATGTCATCATCGGTGTTCCCGATTCGGGTCTTGATGCCGCTCTTGGCTATGCGCAGGAAAGCGGCATTCCGTACGGCATCGGTTTCCTCAAGAATAAATACATCGGCAGAACGTTTATTCAACCGACGCAAAAGCAACGTGAACGCGCGGTGCGCATCAAACTCAATCCCATTGCCGAAACCGTTCGCGGCAAGCGCGTGGTGATGATCGACGATTCGATCGTGCGCGGCACGACAAGCGCTCCTATTATCAAACTGCTTCGCGAAGCGGGTGCTACCGAAGTGCATTTGCGCATCGCCTCGCCTCCTGTGAAATGTCCGTGTTACTACGGTGTGGATATTTCGTCCTCGACCGAATTGATCGCCAACAAACACACGATCGATGAGGTTTGTCAGATTATCGGAGCCGATTCGCTTGCGTATCTGTCCGTAGATGGCGTCAGAAATCTTGCCAGAGAAACCAAAACCGGTTTCTGTACAGCATGTTTCACAGGGGAGTATCCCGTTGAAGTGTCCGAAGATAAAATGTTCATCAGCAAGTACGAGCGTAAGCTCAGCGAGAAGAAAAAGTAAAGGAGTTCACGACTTATGGAAAAGAGTTTCAGCGAAAGTTATAAAAATGCAGGCGTGGATATCACCGCGGGTTATGAAGCGGTGCGCTTGATGAAGGATCACGTCAAACGTACGCAACGTGACGGTGTGATGTCGGCGATCGGCGGCTTCGGCGGCCTGTTTGCTCCGAATCTCGCAGGCATGCAAAAGCCCGTGCTTGTCAGCGGCACCGACGGTGTCGGCACCAAACTGAAGATTGCGTTTTTGATGGATAAGCACGACACGGTCGGCATCGACTGCGTCGCCATGTGTGTCAACGACGTCGCGTGCTGCGGTGCTGAGCCGTTGTTCTTCCTCGACTATGTCGCGGTGGGCAAGAACGTGCCCGAGCGTGTGGCGGCAATCGTCAGCGGCGTTGCCGACGGTTGTGTCCAAGCGGGTTGTGCGCTCATCGGCGGCGAGACCGCCGAGATGCCCGGCTTCTATCCCGAAGATGAATATGACCTCGCCGGTTTCACGGTGGGCGTCGTGGATGAGCCGAAAATTTTCGATAACACCAAAGTTACCGAAGGTGATGTCATCATCGCGCTTCCCTCGAGCGGTGTGCACTCGAACGGCTTCTCGCTCGTGCGTAAAGTGTTCGATATCGAAAATGCCGATCTGAAAATGTACAGTGATGAACTGGGCATGACCCTTGGCGAGGCGCTGTTGACCCCGACCCGTATTTATGTCAAGCCGATGCTCGCGCTTGCAAAAGACGTGACCGACAAAGCTGTGTCGCACATCACGGGCGGCGGCTTCTATGAAAACATTCCGCGTAGCCTGCCCGAAGGCTTCGCCGCCAAGATCGACAGCGCGGCTCTGCGCATTCTGCCGATCTTCAACCTGCTCCAAAAAACGGGCAACATCCCCGAGCGTGACATGTTCAACACCTACAACATGGGCGTTGGCATGAGCATTGTCGTGGCGAAGGAAGATGCCGATAAGGCGTTGAACATCCTCCGTGCGGCGGGCGAAAACGCGTACATCTGCGGCGAGATCGTCAAAGGCGACGGCGTCATCTTCGCGTAAGAGGTGCCGCCATGAAAACTGTTAAAACAGCGGTGCTGTGCAGTGGCGGCGGCACCAATCTGCAAGCCATCATCGACGCTCACGCACGCGGCGAATTGCCGCATGTGGAACTGTCGCTCGTGGTCGGCAGTAAAGACGGCATCTACTCGCTCGAGCGTGCCGCCAACGCCAACATCCCCGCGGCGGTTGTGGCGCGTAAAGCGTATGCTTCTGCCGCCGAATTCGAAAAAGCACTTGTGACGCTTTTGGAAGAGTATGAAATCGATGTGATCGTGCTGGCAGGTTTCCTGACGGTGTTGTCCGAAGATTTCGTCAAACGCTATCCCGAGCGTATTTTGAACGTGCATCCGTCCTTGATCCCGTCTTTTTGCGGTGACGGCTTTTACGGTTTGCGCGTACACGAAGCGGCACTTGAAAAGGGTGTCAAGGTTACAGGCGCTACCGTCCACTTTGTCAACGAAATCACCGACGGCGGTCGCATCATCGCACAAAAAGCGGTGGATGTGCTCGAAGGGGATACCCCCGAGATTTTGCAACGTCGCGTGATGGAGCAAGCCGAGTGGCTGTTGCTTCCTGCCGCGCTTGAAACGGTTTGTAAAGCACTTGCACAATGAGATAAGGAGAGAAAACGAATGGTTAAGTTTCTTGAAGAACTGTCCTCGAACAGTTATCCCGGCCGTGGCATCATGATCGGCAAATCCGCCGACGGTGCTTCTGCGGTTATCGCATATTTCATCATGGGTCGCTCGGTCAACAGCCGTAACCGCGTGTTTGTACCGTTTGAGCAAGGCATCCGCACTCAGGCTCACGATCCCGCGCTTTTGTCCGATCCGTCCTTGATCATCTACGCACCTGTGCGTGTGGTGAACGGTCAAACCATCGTCACCAACGGCGATCAAACCGACACGATCTATGATTTCATGAAAGACGGCAAAACCTTCGAAGAAGCGCTCCGTACGCGCGAATTCGAACCCGATGCCCCGAACTTCACTCCGCGTATCAGCGGCCTTGTGATGCCCGCCGACGGCGATTTTGCCGCGAAAATGAGCATCCTCAAGAGCGATGACGGTCGTGAATCTTCCTGCGTGCGTTACACCTTCGATTACGACAATATCCAAGCGGGTGAGGGTCGTTTCCTTCACACCTACTTCTGCGACGGTGATCCCATCCCGTCCTTCAAAGGCGAACCCAAAAAGGTTGCCATCGACGGTGACATCGACGCGTTCACCGCGTCTGTGTGGGAAAACCTCAACGAGGACAACAAGGTGTCGCTCTTTGTGCGTTACATCGATTTGAAAAACGGCGGGGAAGAGACCCGCATCGTCAATAAATTCAACTAAGGAAAGGATGGCGCTCTCGTATGGCGAACGAACTCGAACTTAAATACGGTTGCAACCCCAACCAAAAACCTTCCCGAATTTTCATGGAAAACGGTGCTGATCTGCCCATCACGGTGCTTTGCGGCAAACCCGGTTTCATCAACTTCCTCGATGCGTTTAACAGCTATCAGCTCGTGCGCGAACTGAAAGCGGCAACGGGTCTTCCC
Source organism: Acutalibacteraceae bacterium (assembly GCA_045637645.1). Classification (GTDB taxonomy): domain Bacteria; phylum Bacillota; class Clostridia; order Oscillospirales; family Acutalibacteraceae; genus RGIG1959. The sequence goes on from JAZTZV010000053.1 coordinate 9,104, forward strand.
GCGGCGACCTCCTTCAAACACGTCAGCCCTGCCGGTGCGGCGGTCGGCGTGCCGCTCGACGACACCCTTCGTCAAATCTACTTTGTCGGTGACGCGGAACTGTCTCCGCTTGCGTGTGCGTATGCCCGTGCGCGCGGCACCGATCGTATGTCGTCTTTCGGCGACTGGATCGCGTTGTCCGATGTGTGCGACGTTCCCACCGCGAAGCTCATTCAACACGAAGTGTCTGACGGTGTCATCGCCCCCGGCTATGAGCCTGAGGCGCTCGAGATTTTGAAATCCAAGCGCAAGGGCAACTACAACATCGTGCAAATCGATGACAGCTACGTTCCCGAAGCGATTGAGCGCAAGCAAGTCTATGGCATCACCTTTGAGCAAGGTCGCAACGAGCTGAAGATCGATAACAGCTCGTTTGACAACATGGTCACCGACATGAAAGATCTTCCCGAGGATGCTAAGCGCGATTTGATCATCGCACTCATCACTTTGAAATATACCCAATCGAACTCGGTGTGCTACGCCAAGGGCGGTCAAACCATCGGCGTCGGTGCGGGTCAACAGTCCCGCATCCATTGCGTGCGTTTGGCGGGCAACAAAGCGGACATTTGGCATCTGCGTCAACATCCGAAAACGCTGGCGCTTCCGTTCCGTGACGATATTCCGCGCCCCAACCGCGACAATGCGATCGACGTGTACATCTCCGATGAATACGAAGACGTGATCGGCGACGATGTGTGGCAAAACACCTTCACCGAGCAACCCGCACCCCTTACCCGTGAGGAGAAAAAGGCGTTCCTCAGCACGTTCAACGATGTGTCTCTCGGTTCCGATGCGTTCTTCCCGTTCGACGATAACATCGAGCGTGCACGCCGTAGCGGTGTGAAATACATCGTGCAACCCGGCGGCTCTATCCGTGACGATATCGTTATCGAAGCGTGCAATAAATACGGCATCGCGATGGCGTTCACGGGCATCCGTTTGTTCCACCACTAATCCGAAAGGAGACAACATCCGATGAAACTGATGGTTGTCGGCGGTGGCGGGCGAGAGCACGCCATCATCAAAAAATTGAAAGAAAACCCTGCGGTCGAGACGATTTTTGCTCTGCCCGGTAACGGTGGCATCGCGGCGGACGCGACCTGCGTGCCGATTGCCGCGACCGACCTTGATGGTATTGTGGCGTTTGCCAAAGAGAACGCAATTGATTTTGCGGTCGTCGCTCCCGATGATCCGCTTGTGCTCGGTTGCGTGGATCGCCTTGAAGAAATCGGCATTCCCGCTTTCGGACCGAAAGCGAACGCCGCTATCATCGAAGGCAGTAAGGTGTTTTCCAAAAACCTCATGAAAACCTACGGCATTCCGACGGCAGGCTACGAGGTGTTCGACGATGCCGCCAAAGCACTTGACTATGTCAAGGAAGCGGCGTTGCCTCTCGTTGTGAAAGCGGACGGCTTGGCGCTCGGTAAAGGCGTTCTCATTTGCGAGACGCGTGAGCAAGCGATCGATGCGGTCGATTCCATTATGAACGATCACAAGTTCGGCAAGAGCGGCGATCAAATCGTGGTGGAGGAATTCCTCACGGGCCCCGAAGTGTCGGTGCTGTGCTTCACGGACGGTAAGACCCTCGCGCCGATGGTCAGCTCGATGGATCACAAGCGTGCGCTTGACGGCGACAAAGGCTTGAATACGGGCGCTATGGGCACCGTTGCCCCGAACCCCTATTACACCGACGATGTCGCAAAGATCTGCATGGACACGATCTTTGTGCCGACCATCGAAGCAATGGCGAAAGAGGGAAGACCCTTTGCGGGTTGCCTTTATTTCGGCTTGATGCTCACGCCGAACGGCCCGAAGGTGATCGAATACAACTGCCGTTTCGGCGATCCCGAAACGCAAGTCGTGTTGCCCCTCCTCAAATCGGATCTGCTCACGATCATGAAGGCCTGCCAAAACGGCACGCTCGATCAAGTGGATGTCGAATTTGACAACGGCGCGGCGGCGTGTGTCATTGTTGCGTCGGGCGGTTATCCCGAAAGCTATGAAAAAGGCTTCGCGCTTCGCGGCCTTGACGAAAACGGCGGCGCCGCAGGTGTCACCGTGTACCACGCGGGCACAGCTCTTAAAGACGGCGTGCTCGTCAACAACGGCGGTCGCGTGCTCGGTGTCACGGGTGCGGCGGACACGCTCCAAGGCGCGCTCGACAAAGCCTATGCGGCTGTTGAGACCATTTCGTTCGACGGCAGCTTCTATCGCCGTGACATCGGCGCGAAAGCGCTTGCCGCAAAGGCGTAAATTTATGTATAAAGGAGGCACCGACCGTGTCTGTTTATCGTTTGTTTGTCGAAAAGAAACCGCCTTACGCTGTGGAAGCGGGCAAACTTCTTTCCGAGATTCGTTCTCAACTTCTCATTGATTCGGTGGATTCGCTTCGTTTGTTCAACCGTTATGACGTCGAGGGTATCGACGAAGCACTGTTGAACGCGACCGAAAAAACCGTATTCTCCGAGCCCCAACTTGACGATGTGTACACGACCCTGCCCGAAACAAACGGCATCGTGTTCGCTGTCGAATATCTGCCCGGTCAATTTGATCAACGCGCCGATTCCTGCGCGCAATGTATCCAGATCGTGTCGCAAGGCGATCGTCCGCTCGTGCGCACCGCGCGTGTGTTTGTGCTCGAGGGCAACATCTCCGATGCAGATCTTGCCGCGATCAAAAAGCATGTGATCAACCCCGTGGAAAGCCGCGAAGCGTCGCTTGACACAGTGGAAACTCTCAATGTGACCTATGACGTTCCCACAGCGGTGGAAACGCTTCATGGTTTCATTGAACTCAATCGCGAGCAACTTGCCGCGTTTGTCGATCAATACGGTCTTGCTATGGATGCTGATGATATCGCGTTCTGCCAAGACTATTTCAAGTCCGAGCATCGCGATCCCACCATCACCGAAATTCGCATGATCGACACCTACTGGTCGGATCACTGCCGTCACACCACCTTCCTCACCACCATCGACGATGTCACGTTTGAGGACGCGAAGGTGGAGGAAGCCTACGGCGATTACATCGCGATCCGTAAGGAACTTGGTCGCACCAAACCTATCAACCTGATGGATGTCGCGACCATGGGCATGCGTTACCTCAAAGCAAAGGGCATGCTCCCGAAACTCGACGAGTGCGAAGAGATGAACGCTTGTACTGTTAAGGTCGACGTGGATGTCGAGGGTGAAACCGAGAAGTGGCTGTTCCTCTTTAAAAACGAAACTCACAATCACCCGACCGAAATCGAACCGTTCGGCGGTGCCGCCACTTGCATCGGCGGCGCGATCCGCGATCCGCTGTCGGGCAGAAGTTATGTCTATCAAGCGATGCGTGTGACGGGTGCGGCAGATCCGCTTCTTCCCGTTGCCGAAACGATGTCGGGCAAGCTTCCGCAACGCACCATCGTGACGACCGCCGCCGCGGGCTACAGCTCCTACGGTAACCAAATCGGTCTTGCCACGGGTCAAGTTGATGAGATCTATCACCCCGGCTATGTTGCCAAGCGTATGGAGATCGGCGCTGTTGTCGGTGCCGCTCCCGAAGCGAACGTGCGTCGTGAGGTTCCTGCTGACGGCGACATCGTTGTGCTTCTCGGCGGTCGTACCGGCCGCGACGGTTGCGGCGGTGCAACCGGTTCTTCGAAATCCCACACGCTTGGCTCGCTGGAAACCTGCGGTGCTGAAGTGCAAAAGGGTAATGCTCCTGAAGAACGCAAACTCCAACGTCTGTTCCGTAATCCCGAAGCGACGCGCCTTATCAAGCGTTGCAACGACTTCGGTGCAGGCGGTGTGTCGGTTGCGATCGGCGAACTTGCCGACGGCTTGACCATCGACCTCAACGCGGTTCCCAAGAAATACGAAGGACTCGATGGCACCGAACTGGCGATTTCTGAGTCGCAAGAACGTATGGCGGTCGTGCTTGATCCGAAGGATGTCGACGCGTTCGTTGCGCTGGCACATTCCGAGAACCTTGAAGCCACCATCGTGGCGCGTGTCACTGAAAACCCGCGCCTTGTCATGCACTGGAACGGCAAGGGTATTGTTGATCTCTCCCGTGAATTTCTCAATTCGAACGGTGCCGAGAAACACGTCAAGGTGCATGTCAGTGCTCCGAAAGCGATCGCGCGTGCGGTCAGCGGCAACTTCGCCGACAATGCCAATGCGCTTGCAACCGATCTGAACGTTTGCTCGAAGCGCGGCCTTTCTGAGCGCTTTGACGCGACCATCGGTGCGTCGACGGTGTTGATGCCGTTTGGCGGTAAATATCAAATGACCCCCGCGCAAATGATGGCGGCGAAACTCCCCGTTGAGGGCAAAGAAACCACCACCTGCTCGGCGATGGCATATGGCTACAACCCGTTTATCACCGAAAATGATCCCTTTGTCGGCGCGTATCTCGCGGTTGTCGAATCGGTGTCGAAGCTGGTCGCGGGTGGTACGGGTCTTGAAAATGCCTATCTCACGTTCCAAGAATATTTCGAGCGTGTCAACTTTGAACCCGCCCGTTGGGGTAAACCGCTGAGCGCGTTGCTCGGCGCGATGAAAGCGCAAACCGATCTCGGCCTTGCGTCCATCGGCGGTAAAGACTCCATGAGCGGTTCGTTCGAGAAGATCGACGTTCCCCCGACGCTTGTGTCGTTTGCGGTGTCGGTCTGCTCGACCAAAACCATCACCTCCGCCGAATTCAAAAAAGCGGGCAGCACGGTTTGCTATCTCGAGCCGACTTACCTTGCGGACGGTCGTCCTGCAATCGAGTCGCTCCGCGAGGTTTATGAGACCGTGTCGAAGTTGATTGCGGAAGGCAAAGTACTGGCTTGCTCGACCGCGACTTACGGCGGCGTGGCGGAAGCGGTGCTGAAGATGACGCTCGGCAACCGCATCGGTCTTGCGATGAACGACATCGATATGGATACCTTGTTCGGCTATCGTTACGGCGCGTTTGTGCTGGAGCTTGCTGAAGATGTTGAGTCTGTCGGCAAGGTGCTCGGTACGACCACCGAAGCTTATGAAGTGACTTACGGCGACGAAGTCGTCGATATGACCGCGTGGCAAGCGGCTTACGAGAACAAACTCGAGCCTGTCTACGCCTGCAATATCGATTTTGATAAAGCACCCATTCCGGCTTATACGTTCGCGGCGAAAGAGCGCGTTGCTCCCGCCATCAAAGTGGCGAAACCTCGCGTGTTGATCCCCGTGTTCCCGGGCACCAACTGCGAATACGACACCGCGAAAGCGTTCGCTCGCGCGGGTGCTGAGCCCGAGATTTTGGTGGTTCGCAACCTGTCGGCGGCGGATGTGACCGAATCGGTTGAAGCGATGGTTGCAGCTGTGAAGAAGAGCCAAATCATCGCCATTCCCGGTGGTTTCTCGGGCGGCGACGAGCCCGATGGTTCCGGTAAATTCATCACCGCGTTCTTCCGCAATCCTGCGGTGAAAGACGCTGTGCACGAACTGCTGAATAACCAAGACGGCTTGATGTGCGGTATCTGCAACGGCTTCCAAGCGTTGATCAAACTTGGCCTCGTGCCGTACGGCAAGATCGTTGACGGCGATGCCAATGCGCCGACCTTGACCTTCAACCTCATCGGTCGTCACCAATCTCGCCTTGTGAACACCCGCGTGTGCTCCAACAAGTCTCCGTGGTTGATGTTCAGCGAACCCGGCGATATCCATACCGTCGCGATCTCGCACGGTGAGGGTCGTTTCGTGGCAAGCGAAGAGGAGATTCGTCAATTGGCGGCGAACGGTCAAATTGCGACGCAATATGTTGACGAGTTCGGCAACCCCACCATGGACATTCGTTACAACCCCAACGGTTCCATGATGGCGATCGAGGGTATCACCTCGCCCGATGGCCGTGTCTTCGGCAAGATGGGTCACTCCGAACGCTACGGGGACAGCGTGTACAAGAATGTTGACGGCACCAAGGACAACAAGATGTTTGCCGGTGCTGTGGCGTACTACAAATAATAAAAAATCCCTTCCGAACCGATCGGTTCGGAAGGGATTTCGTTTTGTTAAGCTGACGAGAGTCGAACTATTTGCGGTTTCGCTTGTCGCTTGTATCCGTGCGGGTTTGCGCTCGCTTTTGCAAGGCGTTAAGCAATGCCTGCAAGGGCTTGCGTACTGGCGACGTATTGTGACATGGTGGTCGTGATCAAAATTCCCGAGAAGATCACGATGAATATCGAACAGCAAATGACGAAGATCGTTTTGCCTTTTTTGGTTTCGTAAATAAACTGTGAGATAATACCGATCAACACACACGAAACGATGGCGGCGATTAAGTCAATGACAATGCGGGTTTGAAACGGCGATGCAAAGGGGAGGGTGAGTTCCAATCCTCTTGCCAAAATACCGCTGAACATATGCACAAGCGGCGGGATCGCCATCGGCAGCACCGCCACCGCATAGCCGTTTTTCTTACTTCTCCAAAATACAAGCGACATCACACCGAGGATGATCGCGGTTGCCCAACAAGCGAATACAAGTCTGCTGTCTGTTGTGACCATGAAATTCATCAGCTCCTTTGAACATATTGTACCGCGAAGGAAGATTTTTGTCAACGCTCGTAAAGGAATAACCACAAAAGAAAAAAGGCTGTCTCGAAAGAGACAGCCTTTTGTGCCGTGAATTAGTCGCTGATGAAAGGCATCAAAGCGATTTGGCGAGCACGCTTGATCGCGACGGTGAGCTCGCGTTGGTGACGAGCGCAGGTGCCGGTCACGCGGCGGGGAAGGATCTTCGCACGCTCAGACACAAAGTTGCGCAGACGAGCCACGTCTTTGTAGTCGATGGTTTCGATCTTATCGGCGCAGAAGCGGCAGACCTTGCGGCGGCCCTTGCGGCCGTTGCGCGGACGCTCAGGGCGTTCGGTTCTTTCAGCCATGGCTAAAAAGCCTCCTTTTTCAATAATTAGAACGGGAGATCGTCGTCGTTGATAATCTCCTCAAAATCGCTGGGAGCCGCAGTAGCGAAAGCCGTGGGGGCTTCGTTGTATTGCGGAACTTGGGAGTCAAAGGACGGAGCGGATTGATAACCGCCTTGATAGCCACCCGTGGGGTAGCCTTGTTGATAACCGCCGTTTTGCGATTTCGACTCCGCGAAAAAGACATTGTCGGCAACGACTTCGTACGCCGTACGATTGTTACCTTCTTTGTCGACGTAGCGACGGGACTGCAAAGTACCGGTGAGCGCGAGACGTTGACCCTTATGGAAATAGCGGGTCACGAATTCCGCGGTCTGGCGCCAAGCAACAACGTTGATGAAGTCGGCTTGACGTTCTTGTCCCTTCGGCTGATAGGCGCGGTCGACAGCCAGCGTGAAGCTGGTGACGGGCACCTGACTTTGAGTGTGACGCAGTTCGGGATCAGCCGTCAAACGGCCGAGCAGACAAATCATATTCATGGTATTTGTCCTCCTCTTACGCGTCCTTGCGGATGATCATCGTGCGGAGCACGCCGTCGGTGATCTTCGCGATACGGTCAAGCTCGGCGGGGAACTCGGGCGTAGCCGTGAAGTTGTAGAGCACATAGAAGCCGTCCGCCTCATCATTGATGAGATACGCCAGACGACGCTTGCCCCACTCCTCGACTTCACCGATTTCCGCGTTTTGCTCGATCAGCGTCTGGAACTTCTCCTTGAGGGCGTTGAGCTCGTCCTCCGCTTTCACAGAGTAAATGAACACGGCCTCGTAGGAACCTTTAACTGTGGGCATATTGGCACCTCCTCTTGGTCTGATGGCCCCGTCGCATTCGGACGGAGCAAGGATTCTTATGCGTTTTTGCACAAGCGTAGATATTATACCAGTAAAAACGACGTTCGTCAAGTCTTTTTTACAAAGAAAATTCATGATATACTGATTAAGAAAAGGAGTGAGTGCATATGCATATACAACACGGACGATATCGTCATTTTAAAGGCAACGAATATGAGGTGATCGCGGTTGCGAAACATTCCGAAACGCTTGAGGAGATGGTTGTGTACAAAGCGTTGTACGGTGACTTTGGTGTGTGGGTGCGTCCTGCTTCGATGTGGAACGAACAAGTCGAGCACAACGGCGTGATCGTGAATCGCTTTACGTACATCGACGAAACATAAAAGTTTAAAAAGGATTTGCGGATTATTCATACATTCGCCGTGCATGATACGATATAGTAGAATCAGAAAAAGGGGTGAATGTATGAAATCCAAAAAACGGTTTCGAACGAAGATCGAATTGGTCTTGTACGTGCTCGTCGCCATTACGATTGTGCGTCAAGGCATTCTCGGGAATTATCAAAATATGTTTCTCGGGGTTTTGACGTTGTTATTGTTTTCAATCCCGAAAATGATCGATCGTAAATTGGGTGTCAGCATCCCTGTTGTGTTGGAAACGGTGGTATTGCTGTTTATTTTTTCGGCGGAGATTTTGGGCGAGATCAATGCGTTTTATGTTAAGATCCCGATTTGGGATACCCTGTTGCACACGACGAACGGCTTTTTGATGGCAGCGGTCGGATTTTCTCTCATCGATATTTTTAACCGAAGCGAACGGTTTTCGATGAAAATGTCGCCGTATTTTGTGGCGTTCACGGCGTTTTGCTTTTCCATGACCGTCGGAGTGATGTGGGAATTCTTCGAATTCGGCATGGATCTGGTATTTCACACCGATATGCAAAAGGATTGGATCATCACAACGGTCAACACGGTGATGCTCGATCCGAACGGCGGCAATCAGGTGATTACCGTACCGATCGATTCACTGACAGTCAACGGCGATGCGTGGAATCTCGGCGGCTATTTGGATATCGGTTTGATCGATACGATGAAGGATTTACTTGTGAATTTTGCGGGTGCCGTGGTGTTTTCGGTGATCGGTACGCTTTATCTCAAGCAACGCGGGAACGGCAAGCTTGCGGCATCGTTCATACCGACTGTCAAAGAAAATATATAAAAAACACACCTCGCAGATTGCGAGGTGTGTTTTGTTTTGTGGGATTAGAGGCCGCTGGTGTAGTTCGGCGCTTCCTTGGTGATGCTGATATCGTGGGGATGGCTCTCTTTGAGACCCGCGCCCGTGATGCGCACGAATTGACCGTTCTTTTGGAGCGAGGGGATATCCGCGCAACCGCAGTAGCCCATACCGGCGCGCAGACCGCCGAGCATTTGATACACGGTGTCGGCGAGAACGCCCTTGTAAGGCACGCGACCTTCGACGCCTTCGGGAACAAGCTTCTTGTTCGCTTCTTGGAAGTAGCGGTCTTTCGAGCCTTTCTCCATCGCCGCAAGGCTACCCATACCGCGGTACACCTTGAATTGACGACCTTGATAGATTTCGGTCTCGCCGGGAGACTCCGCGCAACCCGCGACAAGCGAGCCGATCATGCACACATTGGCACCGGCGGCAATCGCTTTGACGAGATCGCCCGAATACTTGATACCGCCGTCCGCGATGACGGGGATGCCGTATTTCGAAGCCACACAAGCCGCATCATACACCGCCGTGATTTGGGGCACGCCGATACCGGCGACCACACGGGTGGTGCAGATAGAGCCGGGGCCGATGCCGACCTTGATGGCGTCAGCACCCGCGGCGATCAACGCCTCGGCGGCTTCGGCGGTGGCGATGTTGCCCGCGATGAGCGAAATGTTGGGGAATGCCGCTTTCACTTTCGAAACGGCTTTGAGGATGTTCTTGCTGTGACCGTGAGCGGAGTCGAGCACCAACGCGTCGACTTGCGCGTTCACCAGTTGAGCGGCACGGTCAAGAACGTCCGCGGTCGCGCCGATGGCCGCCGCGCAAAGCAGACGACCCGCAGCGTCACGCGCCGAGTTCGGATATTTCAAGTTTTTCTCGATGTCTTTGATGGTGATGAGACCTTTCAGCGCACCCTTCTCGTCCACGAGGGGGAGCTTTTCGATGCGATGAATACGAAGGATCTCCTGCGCTTGCTCGAGGGTGGTGCCTACGGGCGCGGTGATCAGATTCTCTTTGGTCATGACATCTTCGATGCGTTGCGAGAAATCGGTGAGGAAACGCATGTCGCGGTTGGTGAGGATACCGACAAGCTTGCCGTCACGAACAATCGGCACACCCGAAATCTTGTATTTACCCATCAAATTGTCAGCGTCTTCCACGCGATGATCGGGGGAGAGGAAGAAGGGGTCCACGATAACGCCGTTTTCGGAGCGTTTGACGCGGTCCACATGATCAACCTGTTGCTCGATCGGCATGTTCTTGTGGATAACACCGATGCCGCCTTCACGCGCGATAGCGATCGCCATGCCCGATTCCGTAACGGTATCCATTGCCGCCGTCATCAGCGGAATGTTCAGTGTGATGTTTTTGGTGAGCTTAGTGGAGACGTTGATGTCGCTGGGGAGAATATCCGATGCTGCGGGAATCAGCAAAACATCGTCAAATGTCAGTCCTTCTTTTAAGAATTTTTCGCCGGCATTGGTATTGACCATGGCGCAGTCCTCCTTTTTTTGTTGCAGGATTTTTATAGAAAAATCCCGCCCCTTGTGGGGACGGGAACGGACTTATTCCGCTGCGTTTTCTTCGGTATCACAGTCGCAAACGCACTCGGTCTCGTCGCAAGAACCGCAATCATAGATCGGCTCAGAGAGCTTCGCGGCCTTTTGGCGATGACGAAGATACAGCACGACGATAGTCGTAGCCGCGGCAACCGCTGCTGCGATGATGGCAACCAAGATCCAACCATGTTTGTCTTTTTTCATGGGTGTCAACCTCCTGTGATATCGTGCGATGAGATGCTGTGATTTATGCACCTAAAGCACTACATAAATTTATTACTATGTATAATACACGTTTTTGAGGGAGAAGTCAAGCGGTTTTGCGAGGTTTTTTCCGGAAATTACAGATTGTTGACCTTCACTTCACCCTTGACAACAACCAGCTTGATCTCGAGGTCTTTATCGAGCACAACCATGTCTGCGTATTTGCCGACTTGGATCGAACCGGTCTTGTCGTCAACGCGGATCGCCTTAGCGGGGTTGATGGTCGCGGATTTGACAGCCTGCTTGAAGGGAATGCCGTAAGAAACGACGTTTTTGAACTCCTCGTGGATGTTCGAGGTGGAAGCGGCGATGGTACCGTCTTCGAGGAGCGCTTTGCCGTCCTTGACGTAAACGGGTTGACCGCCGAGATCGTACACGCCGTCCACGTGACCCGCGGCTTTCATCGAATCACTGACGATGACCGAGCCGTCTTCGCCGAGTTGATGGAACGCGATGCGAAGCGCGGTGGGATGAATGTGGAAGCCGTCGCAGATCAGCTCGCCGCGTACACCGTAGCGTTGTGCCGCGTCGAAGGTTGCGCCGACCACACCGGGGGCGCGATGGGTCAAACCGCTCATCGCGTTGTAAAGGTGAGTCGTGTGACGCACACCCCATTCAACCGCCTTCATGGCTTCGTCGTAGTTCGCCGAAGTGTGTGCGGTGGAAACGGGGCAATAGGGTTGCACTTCTTTGATGAATTCTTCGGCACCGTCACATTCGGGTGCGATGTCGACGACCGAGATGCAACCGCCGCATCCGTCATACAGCTTTTTGAACTCGTCCTTATCGGGGTTGCGGACATACGCGCCGTTTTGCGCGCCTTTTTTCGCCATGGAGATGTAGGGGCCTTCCATGTTGATGCCGTGAATGTACGCGCCCGAAACCTTGTCTTTGTTTTCCGCCACGTTGGCGAAGATCTTTTGAAGCTCTTCAAAGCCGAGGGTCATCGAGGTGGGGCAGAACGAGGTAACGCCGCGCTTGACGAGAAGCGCCGACATGGCTTCGAGAGCCTCGGGAGTCGCGTCGCCGGTGTCGGCGCCCGCACAACCGTGAATGTGCATATCAATGAAGCCGGGAAGCACGGTGTAGCCGGTCAAATCGTAAACTTCGCCCGATGCGGTCACGTCACCGATGGCGGTGATGATCTCGCCTTCAACAGCAACATCGGCGCGGATGGGTTCAAACATTTCGTTGTAAACAACAGCGTTTTTTAACAGCATGGTATAACGTCCTTTCATGTAAAAAATAATCGAACTCTTACACTTCAAATTATACTGTTTCAACCTTAAATTACAACGCAAAAAAAGTCGCTGTGTTTGCACTTTTGGACGAGCAACTGTACGTTTCGGTCTTGTTTCGGCGTTCCTTACAACGCAAAAACGCCGAATATTTGTGCATGTTGTATAACTACGCCGACAAAAAGTTTTGATAATAGAAAGATTTTATATATTTTTCATAATCTATTGCAAAACGGGGTTGCTTCGTGTATAATATAAACGCATTTTTATAAACTTCCAACCGTTTTCGAATCAAATTCGAAGCGGATGACAGTATTTCAGAAAGGCGTGTGAACGGACGTGAGCAGCGAAACCACCAAAAAAACCGCTAAAGCCAAAACCGAAACCGCAAAGAAACCTGCGGCGAAAAAAGCCACCACCAAAACGGCGGCGAAGAAGCCCGCTCAAAAGAAGACGGAGACCAAGAAAGTCACCCGTCCCCAATTGACCCTCGGCGAGGAATTGAATGCCAAATTGTTGCACAATTTCTCGGTACAACCGGAACATGCGACGGACGAAAATTGGTACAACGCCTTGGCGCTTGTGCTCCGTGATCGTATGCGTCGTGAACGCGTGAATTACATCTCCAACGCGCACAAGCAAGATTCCAAGCAAGTGTATTATCTGTGCATGGAATTTTTGATGGGTCGTTCTTTGAAGAACACCCTGTTTAACATGAATTTGACTGCGGAAGCGGAAAAGGAACTCAAGAAATACGGCGTCAAGCTCAGCAACCTGTATGAGCTCGAGCCCGATGCCGGTCTCGGCAACGGCGGCCTCGTCCGTTTGGCGGCTTGCTTCCTTGACGGTCTGGCGACTTCGTCCATTCCCGCCATCGGTTATTCGCTTCTGTACGAATACGGCATCTTGCGTCAAAAGCTGGTTGACGGCTGGCAGATGGAAACGCCCGACTTCTGGTTGCCCGGCGGCGAATGCTGGCTGTTGCCGCGTCCCGAGCTTGCCAAGGAAGTGCGCTTCGACGGCAATATCAAAGAATGGTGGGACAACGGCTTCCACCACATTGAGCATGAAAATGCAACCGTGATCATCGCGCAACCCTATGACTTGATGGTCGCGGGTAAAGACGGTCGCGGTGTGTCAACTCTGCGTTTGTGGCGTTCGACCGCCCCCGGCATGGATATGTCTCTCTTCAACCAAGGCGAGTATATGCGCGCCATGGAGCAAAAGGCGATGGCGGAAATCATCACCCAAGTGCTCTATCCCGCGGATAATCATCGCGAAGGTAAATCCCTGCGTTTGTCGCAACAATATTTCCTTGTGTCGGCGTCGGTGCAAGACATCGTGCAACGTCACCTGCAAGAATACGGTACGCTTGACAACCTGCCCGAGATGGCGGCGATCCACATTAACGATACCCACCCGACCATGGCGATCCCCGAGTTGATGCGCATTATGCTCGACGAGTGCGGTTATACGTGGGAGGATGCATGGAGCATCATCACCCGCACTATGGCGTACACCAACCACACCGTTATGGCGGAAGCGCTTGAGTGCTGGCCCGAAGACCTGTTCCGTCAACGCCTGCCGCGTATCCATCAAATTGTGTGTGAGATCAACAACCGTTTCCGCGCGGAAATGATGGAAAAGACGAACAACGACGTGCAAAAGGTCGACCGCATGGCGATCCTCAACTACGGTCTTGTTAAAATGGCAAACCTCTGTGTGGCGGGTTCTCACTCGGTCAACGGCGTGTCGCAACTCCACAGCGAGATCATCAAAGACTCGGTCTTCCACGATGCCTATACCGTGATGCCCGAGAAGTTTAAGAATGTTACCAACGGCATCGCGCATCGCCGCTGGTTGTGCCAAGCCAACCCCGAGCTGACCTCGTTCATTAAGGATAAGATCGGCGACGGCTTCATCATTGATGCCGCCGAACTTGAAGGCTTGCGTAAGTATGCGGACGATGAGACTGCGCTTCGCGATTTCATGGCGATCAAACGCCGCAACAAAGAGCGCCTCGCCAAATACGTCAAGGCTCATAACGGTATCACGCTTGATCCCGATTCGATCTTCGACGTGCAGGTCAAGCGTTTGCACGAGTATAAGAGACAACATCTGAATGCGTTGCACATCCTGCACACCTATCTGATGCTCAAGGAAAATCCGAACATGGATTTCCAACCCCGCACCTACATCTTCGGCGCGAAGTCTGCTCCCGGCTACTATCTCGCCAAGGAGATCATCCGTTTCATCTACATGCTCGGTCAAGAGATCGAAAAGGATCCGGTCATCCGCGAAAAACTCAAGATCGTCTATCTTGAGGATTACCGCGTGTCTCTTGCGGAACTTCTCATGCCCAGCGCCGACATCAGTGAGCAAATCTCGCTGGCAGGCACCGAGGCGAGCGGTACGGGCAACATGAAGCTGATGATGAACGGTGCCATCACCCTCGGCACCATGGACGGCGCGAACGTCGAGATTTATGACGCGGTCGGTGCCGACAACATCTTCATCTTCGGTATGTCTTCCGAGGAAGTCGAAAACCTCAAACGCACGGGCTATAACCCGCAAATGCTCTTCAACAGCAACCCGAACCTGCATCGTGCGATCGACACGATGTTCCAAGGCTTCGGCGGCCGTCAATTCGGCGAAATTGCGGGTTCGCTCATCAACCGCGATCCCTACATGGTGCTTGCCGACTTCGAGGATTATTGCCGCGTGCAAGCGGAATCCGCAAGTGTCTACACCGACAAGCTTGCGTGGGCGAAGAAGGCTCTTCTCAACACGGCGGGCAGCGGTATCTTCGCTTCCGATCGTTCCATCCAAGATTATTCCGATCGCATCTGGCATTGCCGTCCCGTCACCGGTATGGGCAAGAAATAAGATGTCTTGAAAAATCCCCTGCGAGTTTCGCAGGGGATTTTTTGTTCTTTAGTTGATGTGTAGGATTTCGATGTCGATTTCATCACGTGACAGAAATGTTGTCGTTCCGCTATCGTCATAATAAATAACAGAATATTTACCGGGCACAGATGTTTCAAAAACATTTTGATAATAGGGCTCATCCATCAAACTCGTACCGGTTCCGAAGGTCACATTGAACACACCCTTAACATTGATATCGGATTTCTTATCCCTTCGGATGATTGCTTTTTCACCTTCCTTAAGCTCAAAAGAAACCTCAAAATCGTTATACCAAGATGATTCGTCCTCGGCATACAGAGATAAAATGATGTCAATGTAATCGTCACGCTCGGTTTTAGTTTTTGTGGGGAAGGAATATGCTCCTACACGCATCGTTTCTCCATTTATATCGGCAATGATGGTCTGTTTGCTGCCATCGGGATAGATCTCATCAAATGACATACAAATGCACCATGTTCCGTCATCCCATCTATATGCGCTGTTGAAACGTATATTTGTGATGGATATCCCCAGTTCGTTATATTCTTCAAGCTTTTTTACGAATCGTTTTGCCATATACGCTTGATATTCATTCGGTGTCATATGAGAAACACAATCGATCATCGTGTATTCATTTTCGGAATAATCCACCATTTGTACAGCTTTGTCATATTGTCCGGATTTTATATGATTCAAATATTTATAGCATCGGTACACGTCATCCAAATTTGAAAATGTGATGCCTTCGTTATGATGAGAATTGTATGCCAATATACCGCAAAAAAAGAGTGGAATAAGTAAAAAAAGAGCAATAAAGGATGCGAGCCAACGTCTGTGGATTTTTCGGAAACCTTTCTTTACAATCGCTGTTTTTTCATCTTCGTCTTTGTCGATGTGCGTGATCTGAACAACATCTATGTTTTCAATCATGGATCTACACGCTTCGCATTTCTGTAGATGTTCTTCCACAGCTTTTCGGCTTTCTTCCGAACATACGGCATCCACATACAACGGTAACAAATCTTCGATTATCGTACATTTAAATTTCATTTCATTACCTCCTGCGCAATTTGTTGTTTCGCTCTGAAATATGTAACTCTCGCCCAACTTTCCGTTTTGCTATATATAACGGCGATTTCTTTCAACTTCACTTCGCCGATTGCGTGAAGAACAAACACATCACGATATGTATCCGGTAATTGTTGAATCACTTTAAGGATTTTACAGTACATTTCTTTGTTGATAATCTGTTCTTCCAATGTTGGGTTGTTATCCGAAACAGATAAATCTTCCAAAGTTATATCGCTGTACCGATTGTTTCGACGGCATTCTTTGATCCAAGCATTTTTGCCGATTTGACAGAGCCATGTGTACAAAGAACAGCGTCCTTCGAATTGGTCTATGTGCCGAAATGCTTGATAAAAAGTTTCCGATAAAAGTTCCTCGGCCAAATCATCCTTTCCTGTCAGGGATAACAGAAAGCGATAAACCGGTTTTGCTTGTTCTTCGTAGATTTGTTGAAACGTTGCCAACGATTATCCCTCCTCTCGTTAGATTGGATTCCGTATAAGGAACTATGCCATTGCGTAAATTTATATGTGAAATATATAAAACAAATGGTGATGATAATATTGAAATACCACGGAAAAGTCCATTCTCGAATTAGTAATACAAATGGTGCGTGAAGTAAATACGGAAACATTGTATGGGAACCTAATTTGGTAAAAGGCAGACGTTTCGTCGGTGAAAAGGACAGCAAAAACAGCCCCAATAGTGCACCGAGCACATAGCAAAGCAAACGAAGCAAAATGCCATTTCCGCTGTCATATGAAGATGCTTGATATAAAAAGGTGACCGGGATTTCATCGCCGAAATACAACATGACGATCAATGCCGTTATACATGAGAAAAAACCGATCACCTTGAGTTTTCTCCAATTATATGATGAATTGCACAGTACTCCCACCCAAAAGTACGGAAAGAAAACGATCGTCCTTGATAATGAAAATTCGCGTCCTATGTCAGGGATCAATCCCGCAAGACATCCCGCCGAGATCGAAAACAGAAGAATGGTGATTTTACCTTTACCTTTGCAAAATTTAAACCACAAATATGAAACACATAGCCACATGCTATACGTAAGCAAATACCAAAAAATCCACCACGGTGTGAAAATTCGAACCGAACCGTTTCCTAATATAACGGCAATGGTTTGTAAAAATATGTACAAGGAACATATTCTGAAAAGTTGTACGCGACAATCTTTTTCTTGATTTATAAACAGTCCTGATAAAAAACCGAATAGCGGCATGTGAACCAGATATATCCATCTATATTGTACCATAAGCACTTCCGAATCCCAAATTTTCGGTTCGATCAGATGGCCGTAAATGACAAGAAAAATCAAGAAAAGTTTTAAATTGCAGTATCGCGCTTCCCGAAATTTGACCATTCTTTTCACCGCCTTTATGAGTTAGAGCGATAAATTCGAAAAACGTTACAAAGATTGGCGGTTAGCAAACCTGCATGTTTAAAATGTTGTGTTACAATCATAGACAAATGCAATCTTTTGTGGTATATTGAAGAAAATCATTTACGGGTTGTGAGACGGATGTCCGAGGCGATTCAAGAAGCTCTGTTTTCGTTTGCCGATGAAAACTATAAGCAGTTTCAATGCTCGTTGATGCCGACGATCGATCCCGATACCGTGATCGGTGTGCGCGTGCCGACCTTGCGGGCGTATGCCAAAACGTTGTCGTCCTCGCAAACGGAGACGTTTTCGGCGGCATTGCCGCATACCTATTTTGACGAAAACAATCTGCACGCATATGTGATCGAACGCATCACGACGTACGACGAGTGTGTCGCCGCGATCGACCGCTTTTTGCCGTATGTCGACAACTGGGCGACCTGCGACACGATGCGTCCGAAAGTGCTTGCAAAAGAGCCTGTGCGCTTGTTTGCGAAATGCCGCGAATGGATCGCGAGCGATCGTCCGTTCACCGTTCGTTTCGGACTTGAAACGCTGATGCTTTACGGCTTGGATGAGAATTTCGACCCCGCGTTTTTGAAGCTTGCCGCGTCGGTGCAAAGCGAAGAGTATTACGTCCGCATGATGGTGGCGTGGTTTTTTGCGACGGCGCTGACAAAACGATATGACGAAACGTTGCCGTTTTTTCTCGAACGTCGCTTGGATGTGTGGGTGCATAACAAAGCGATTCAAAAAGCGTGCGAAAGCCGTTTGATCGCTCCCGATACCAAACGGTTTTTGAAAACCTTGAAAGGGTGATACGATTATGAAAAAATGTGTTGCGATGGTACTGACGGTGTTGATGCTTTTGTCGTTGTGCGCGTGTTCTGACGATAATGCATATCAGGGGACACCCGAAGAACTGAATACGATCCTTGACCGCGTGGAGATGATTCCTGTTGCAACAATGGGTGTGTCCATGACCATTACCGATGTGGCGGTATCGTTGCTCGATTGGTGCGAATCGACCGATATGACCGATGCGGAAATTGCCGCGGCAACCAAAACGTATTACGATTCTGTGGAAAGTGCGAATAAGGACATGTTTTACGAGCAAGTCTATCTGACAGTCGGAGGTGTGCGCCTCTTGTCAAACGAAGACAAGCGTTCGGGTGTGTTGGAAGCGGCAGGTCACAGTCCGAAACTTTCGTGGGATGATGCGGCATTTTCGCTTGCGATGTCGCTGGATGATGCGCTGTAAAACCGTTGTATCAAATTCTCAAAACTGACATATACTGATAGTCGAGGGCATTTGCTCTCGGCTATTTGTATTTTTTGGAGGGGTTTGATGAATCCGTTTGAGCAAAAACCGATGAAAACCATTGTCGGTAGCTTTCGCAACTTCAAAGATTTGTACCCGCGCGCTTATAACAAACATGAAGTGGATCCCTACACAAAAACGCGCATCATTTTGATGAACGGCACCGAGTTTGAAGCCAATTGGTTTTCGCATCAGTTTGCGCGTCACACCTGCAACAACGATTTGCGCCGCGAACTTGCCATGTCGCGCGAAGTGGAGAAACAACAGCAACTCTATTTGTCACTTTTGAAACCGTGCAACGAAACACAGCTTGAGCATACCATCGGCTATGAGCAGTTGGCGGTCGATTTGACGGCGGAGCTTGCCAAGCGCGAATGTGACTGCAACGTCAAGAAAGCGCTTGATTTCGCACTTTTGGAGGATTTTGACCACCTGTACCGTTACGCCAACCAACTGGAAATGGAACAAGGCGTGCGTGCCGAGCGGCTTGTCGGACGTTACACGGAAATTATGCCGGGTCGCCCGACAATCGCGCATCATCGTTGTCCGCTTGATAATGTGCGCAAGAACATCAATACCAAAACAGCCTCGACTATGACGGTGTTGTCCACCATGATCATCACCGCCGCCGAGCAACAAACGATGAATTTTTATATGAATGTGACGCCGTTTGCGATGAACGATGCGTCGCGCAGACTTTATGAGGAGATCGCACTTGTCGAAGAAGAACACGTCACGCAATACGAATCCTTGATGGATCCGAATGCAACATTCCTTGAAATGTTGCTGTGGCATGAATACACCGAGTGTTATCTCTATTGGTCGTGCTTTATGACCGAAACCGATCCCTATATTAAGTGTATTTGGGAAGAACATTTTGATATGGAGCTTGCACATTTGCACAAAGCGGCGGAATTGCTCAAAAAGTATGAGGGCAAGGAATGGAAGCAAGTGATTCCGTGTCCGGATTTCCCTGCACCGCTTTGCCTGCACGAAAACATCGAATATGTCCGCCAGATTCTCGGATCGACCGTGCAATTTACGAGCGTCAAAGAGGAGTATGCGTTGCTTGACGAATTGGGTGATGATGCCGATTTCTTTAAATATCAAAAAATCATGATTCCCTCGACGGATATCGTCCAGTCGCATTGCGTGATTGACAATCATATTCGTCGATTCGGCAAGGATTATCGCTTTGAAGTAGCACCCAATCCTGTGTGTCAGCTTCGCGACCGAACCTGTGACAACACCGGTGTCGGACGTGTCAAACGCGCCGCCGAGAGCACCGGCTTTTGGTGTAATTAACGGACAAAATGCCCTCGTCTGAAAATGACGAGGGCATTTTTCTTGACACGTGCGCGTTAGGTTAGTATACTGATGGTATACACTACATGAAAAGGATTTGATCGTATGTTGAATTTACTCCCGATGCCGCAATCGATTCAAATGCACGAAGGACTTTGTGATTTGCACAAGGTTGTTTTAGATACGGTTGTCGGCGATTGTTTGCCGACATTTGTGCAAGCTGCAGTGGACGATTTTTGTTCACGTGAAGGCAAGGTCTCGCTGACGGTTGTTTGTCAAAATGACCCGAACGCGGAAGAGTATTGCTTGGTGATTCACGAGAACGAGATTTCGGTCACCGCCGTCGGCTATAAGGGCGTTTATTATGCTTTGCAAACGCTTCGTCAGCTTCGCGAGAACAACGGCGGTGTTGTGCCGTGCATGTCCGTCACGGATAAACCCGACTATGCTTATCGCGGTTTTTATCAAGACGTCAGCCGCGGTCGCATTCCGACGGTCGAAACGGTCAAACGTCTTGTCGACCGCCTCGCATCGCTGAAATACAATTCGTTGCAACTGTACATCGAACACACTCATCGTTTTGCGGAATACGTCGGGATCAACGATGATCTCGGCTATTATACCGACGACGAAATTTTGGAAATCGATCGCTATTGCCGTGAGCATTGCGTGGAGCTGGTGCCGTCGCTGTCGTCGTTCGGTCATTTGTATTATCTTCTCGAATCCGCGCAATATCGACACCTGTGCGAAATGCCCGATCACAAACCGACGCAGCACAACTGGCATGACCGCTTGATCCATCACACCATCGATCCGAAGGCGGAGGAGAGCTTTGCGCTGATTACGTCGTTGATGTCGCAATATATGCCGTTGTTCACGTCCGATCGGTTTAACATTTGCTGCGATGAAACGTTCGATTTGTGCAAAGGTAAAAACGCGGGCGGCGATGTGGCGGCAACCTATGTCGGATTCGTGTCGAAATTGGTCAACTTCTTGAAAACCAACGGCAAAACCGTCATGATGTGGGGCGATATCGTGATGCAACATCCCGATGTGCTTGCCGACCTGCCCGACGGCATCGAATATCTCAACTGGTGTTATGACATGAGGGGCAACGGCTTGAAACCCGAATTGCTTGCTTCGCAGGGTAAACCGCAAATCATTTGTCCGAGTGTCCATTCGCACAAACGCGTTGTCGAAAAAATCGTATACAATCGCCCGAACATCGCGTCGGTGCTGGAAGCGGGTCTTGCGCACGGTGCGCTCGGCATGCTCAACACGAACTGGGGCGATTACGGACACCTGTGCTTTGATGAAGGCATGCTTTACGGTCTTGCTTACGGCGGCACCAAATCGTGGAACGTGAACGGCACGGATGAAACATTTGATGAGTCAGTCTGTGCGCTTGTGTATCGTTCTTCGACAGAGGTGCTCGACATCCTGCGCACTCTCGGTCAATGCGATGAAATTTGGTTTGAGCGTGAAGGCTATGAAATGGCGTTGTGGGAATTGACGGTGCAGATGTTTGACCGCACGGTTGGTATCCCTGAGAATTATGAATACCGTGTATCGGTGTTGCGCGCCAATGACCTTGCCGCTAAACGTCGCGATGCGGAAGATTGCGCCGCACGTTTGCAAGCGATGGCGGATGCCGACAGTTTGGATCCCGATATCGCGCAAGTGCTTGTGCTGTCTGCAAAGACGATCGCCGCCAACTTTGCGGTACTGATCGATGTTTGCAACGGCACGATCACCGACGAAACCAAAGCGTGCGTCGACGCTTGTCTGACTAAGATGGAATCTTTGTGGATGAAGCGCAACAAGCAAGGGGAGTGGCAAGCCATCGCCGCGTTTTTTCGAGATATGCTGTAAAAGCTAAAAAAGAGCTGCTTTAGAAGCAGTTCTTTTTTAGTTTAAAGGTTGACAAATCAACAAATATATGCTATATTGTTGAAAAATCAACTTTAAAGGAGACCCTGTTTATGAAACCAACGATTATCGTCGATTCGACCACTGATTTGACACCGAATATGCGTGAATGCGTTCGTGTTGTACCGTTGTCCGTCCGTTTCGGAGACGAAGAATATATCGACGGCGTTACCATCGACCATCAAACGTTTTATCGCAAACTTGTGGACAGCGCCGTGCTTCCGACGACCAGTCAAGCGACTCCCGATGCGTTCTTGAAAGAGTTCGAAGAAGTGCAGGAAGCGGGCGGAAGCGCCGTTGTGATCACGCTGTCGTCGAAACTTTCGGGAACCTATCAAAGTGCCAAAATCGCTGCCGAAGAATTTGACAATATCTATGTCGTTGACAGTGGATCGGCGGCGGTCGGCGGCGGCATCTTGACGGAATTGGCGATTCGCTTGGCGGATATGGGGATGAGTGCTGCGCAGATTGCCGAGGTTCTGGAAGAAGAAAAACAAAAGATTGTGATTGTGGCGCTGGTGGATACACTCGAATATCTCAAAAAAGGCGGACGCATTTCTAAAACAGTGGCGTTTGCGGGAATGCTGATGAACATCAAACCCGTGTTGTCGGTTGTCGACGGTGAGATCAACGTGCTTGGCAAAGCGCGCGGATCGAAAATGGGGAACAACCTGCTTGTGCAAGAAATTGAAAAGTCGGGCGGTATCGATTTTGAAAAACCGGTATTGCTCGGTTACACAGGGTTAAGTGATGCGTTGCTGTTGCAATACATTGAGGACAGCCAGCATCTCTGGAAAGATGAGCTTGAAACCATTCGCTACACCACCATCGGCAGTGTGATTGGCACGCACGCGGGCCCCGGAGCGGTTGCGGTGGCATTCTTCAAAAAATAAAAAAAGGAGCTGACGTGATTTTTCACGCCAGCTCTTTTGCTAATATACGATAGACCGTGTCAACTGCGGATTCGCGCACGTTGTTGCGTCCGATATCGCCGAAATGCTCGGTGACGGCAAACGACTTGTCACCGAGCACAAACCCGAAGCATACCGTTCCGACGGGCTTTTGTTCGCTGCCGCCGCCCGGTCCCGCGATGCCTGAAATGCCGACCGCAACGGCGGCTCCGGTTCGTTTGGCGGCACCGATCGCCATTTGTTCGGCAACCGCTTCGCTCACAACGCCGTATTGCTCAATAAGCGCGGGGTCGACACCCAAATACTTGATTTTGGCTTCGTTGGCATAGGTCACGATCGATTCGTCAAAGATGCTTGAAATGTGCGGGATATCGCCCAACCGCGCGGCACAAAGTCCCGCCGTGCAGGATTCGGCGAACGTGATGTGTTCACCGCGCGCCATCAGTCGATCCGCCACCAATTGTACGTTGTCGGTCATGGTGTCACACTCCTTTGCTTTTTATTATTATACTGCCCGCTTTTGGTGCTGTCAATACAATGGGGTTGCATCGCATCGGATATCGTGGTATACTGGGTGGGCTTGAGAAATTCATCAACAAAGGATGGTTGACATGAAGCTTGTGTTTGATACGATTCCCGAAACGGTTCTTGAACATTTCTGCGGCGGCGAAAAAGCGTTCCGCGCCAATATGCACATCGATGAGAACGGCAAGATCCTGCGCGGTCGTCTCGTGCCGGGTGCCTCGATCGGCTTGCACACGCACGACACCTCCTCGGAAATGATTTTTTATCTCGAAGGTTGCGGCAAAGTGATTTGCAATGGCGAGGAAGAACGCGTCACGGCGGGCGATTGCCACTATTGCCCCAAAGGAAGCGCGCACACCATGATCAACGACGGCGATCGCGACTTGGTGTTCTTTGCGGTGGTGCCGCTCCAATAAACATGTTCATAAACGATCTTGTATCGGTATATGATTTGAATGAAAGGTTGTGTGTGCGATGGAATGGAACGCGATGTTTTTTGTGAACAGTGCGCTGTTCGGTGTGGGGTTGGCGATGGATGCGTTTTCGGTGTCGCTTGCCAACGGTTTGCACGAGCCGCGCATGAAACGTTCGAGAATGTCGTTGATCGCGGGCGTGTTCGCGTTTTTTCAATTCCTGATGCCGATGATTGGTTGGGTGCTGGTGCACACACTTGTGCAATGTTTTCAACCGCTTGAATTGTGTGTTCCTTGGGTTGCGTTGATCTTGCTTGGCTTCATCGGCGGCAAAATGCTGATCGAAGGCATCAAAGGCGGGGAGGACGACGAAACGCCCGCCGTCGGGTTCGGCGCGTTGTTGTTGCAAGGCGTTGCGACGTCGATTGATGCGTTGTCGGTCGGTTGCTCCATTGCGGACTATGATGTATGGATGGCGCTTGTCAGTTGTTTGATCATCGCCGTTGTCACGTTTGCGATTTGTGTGGTCGGATTGAAAATCGGCAAAACGGTCGGCACGCGTTTTTCGGGAAAAGCGAGCATCCTAGGCGGTGCGATCTTGATTTTGATTGGTCTGGAAATTTTTATCACAGGTGTGTTTTAATGTAATTGACAGAGGTGAAATGACATGGCAATTGATGTAATCGTGCGTCAGAAACGATTGTTTAAAAAGACATTGCCGCTGAATGTGATCCTAGGTGATCGCTTGCTGTACGGCGATTTTGACGGCATCCGTTTGATCCCCGATCAAATCGGCGCGGATTCGTTCATTGCGTTCGATCCCGAAGCGATCGCACGTGGTTTCAGCGTTGTGTGGACGAAAAATGAAAAACAAACGGTGTCGTTTCGTCTTCCGTTGCCGTCGACGGCGAGTGAAATCCGCGCGTTTTTTGACGCGGTCGCGCGCGTGGCGACGTATTGGCGTGCCGATGTGGAACTGGACGGAACCGTGATGAATATTGCGGCGTTTTCGGAGAAATATGACGAGACGCTCGGATTTAACGAGCGCATCCTGCGCGACATGGCGTCCGAACTTACGCAAGGAGAACAACGTGATTGGACGCTTCACGCGGCGATGTGGCCGCTTGTGATGGGGCGCGATGAAGCGGAGCGTTTTTTACAAGATCCCGATGCTTACGGACAATGGTTACATGAGAAGCAAGCCATCGATGCGTATTATGCCGCGCCGATGTTTGCACGAACCTCCAACGGTGTGGAAGGGTATTATATGTTACCGTGCGACGCGTTGTCTGTGTTTCCGTTGGTGCCTCATGTGCCGTTCGGCGTGGTGGATCCGCAAACCGGCAAACCGTTGTCCTGCCGCACGTTTTATGTCGTGCTGTCAGATGTGGATGCCGAGGAGGATATGGTGAAAATCCCGTATTCGCAGTTTTTTGAACGCTTGGATGATCGAAAAACTCACGAATTCGATGTCGGACATTTTGTGCTCGATCCTTTGTCAAAACAAGAAATGGCGGAATTGATCTGAATGAGGTGATGCTACGTGACGTATCGTGTGATTCGAAGTGAACGGAAAACCGTGTCGCTGGAAATTTCACGCGACGGTGAAGTGCTTGTTCGCGCGCCGCGTCGCATGCCGACATCTCAAATCGAGCGGTTTGTGCAAGATAAGCAAGCGTGGCTTGAAAAGCATCTGCAAAAACAAACCGCTCGTCCGTTGTTGCCGCTTTTGACACAGGCGGAAGTTCAAACCCTCGCCGAGCTGGCGCGTCAAGAATTGCCGATCCTCGTTGCGTATTACGCCGAACAACTCGGTGTTTCCTACGGACGTGTTACCGTTCGTGCGCAACATACGCGTTGGGGGAGTTGCAGTTCCAAAGGCAACCTGAATTTCAATTGTTTGTTGATGCTGACACCGCCTTCTGTGAGAGAGTATATTGTTGTGCATGAACTTTGCCATTTGAAGGAAATGAACCATTCCGCGCGTTTTTGGGAGCAAGTGGCGCGTATCATGCCTTCGTACAAAACACCCGAAGCATGGCTCAAAGAAAACGGGCCGTCGTTGATTCGTCGTTTGGGTTAAGTGTTGATTGAACGCGGATTTGCGGCTTGACATTTCGCCGAAAAATCGGTATACTAAAGTACGTTGTTTCGAGGTGTGGCGCAATTGGGGACGTTTCCGAGCGCCGCCTGTGGCGGAAACAGCGAGGAATAAGGAGTGGCCGCAACAAGGTGAAATGAGCCGCAAAACCTTGCGGCGAAATCGAACCGCTGTTGCAACAGGAAGCGCGCTTGCGGAAAGCAAGCGAGGTCTGCAAAACGGTTGTTTGATCATGTTGAAAAGAGCAATATATCGAGGTGTGGCGCAATTGGTAGCGCGCTTGCTTTGGGAGCAAGATGCTGCAGGTTCAAGTCCTGTCACTTCGACCATAAAAGTCAACGTTCGTTGATACAAAGAAAAGTCCTTGTAGGTGGGGACTTTTCTTTGTTTTTGTGTGAAAAATTCATATTCCAACTCAAAAACAACCACATAAAAAATGAAACCCTCAGTTCGAAGGTTTCATTTTTAACGTAAAGTCTTGCACCAGTGCAAGACTAAACAAGTCATTCTCCAATTAAGAGAATGACTTGCAGTTTCGGTGTTTTTTATAATTATGTCTAATCGTTCACTTCAACCCATTCGCCACTTACATCGCAACCCACTATGGCTCTTTGCGATTTGCCCCACATTGAACATTTGGAATTAGTGCACACAAAACCCTCATTCAGTTTTGAACCTTCTCCTACTCTGTGGCCAATTGTCTCACCGTTTTGAGTTTCACCGCAAGTTTCGCACTTCCACTTATACTTAAATTCTCCAGTTTTTGAGTCAAACCAAGTAACCACGGCGCCTTGTTCGGCGTAAACAAAATATGTTTTCACATATTCTGTATGCGTCTGTTGTTGATCAGATTTATTAGTTGTGTCACTCGATTCTTTATCATCAACCTCTGTTATTTGAGATGATGATGTATTAGGTGAAGCGTCATCTTTTTTAACATCATCATTTCCACAAGCAGACAATGACAAAACAAAAGTTACCAATAGAATAGAAATTAACAGTTTTTTCATTTCATTTCCTCCTAAAAATAAAAAAGTGCGCCAACCGAAGTCAACGCACCGAAAAACGCAACTCCGATTGTCGCCAAACAAATTACAAGTAGTGAGGATTTCTCCAATACACAATAGCTTGTTGGAATTTGCGTTTTTACCAAATTCATAAAACTATTGTGTTCACAAAAAGGGTATAATACCCCTATGAAATGAAAAAGTCCTCCTACTAGATATGTAATTTGTTTGGCATACTCATTATATCACCTTTTTAGGAGAAAATCAATATATTTAGAATATTTTGAAACCCCCATAGGCTTGTTTTCAAAAATTTGAAACCCGCAAAATACCCGTGCAAGACTTTATACCCTTTTTTTAGGGCATAGGATATCAAACTGAAAGAGGCGCGGAGGTTCCGCACCTCTTTTCTTTTGCTTTGGTGTCAATATAAACAATCCGCCTTGACAAACACAATACTTCGTGATACGATGTATTGTGTAAGAGGAGGTATTGTATGGATATTCAATTGAAACGCGGATTATTGGACGTTTGCGTATTGGCGGCGATCAAAAACGAAGATTCCTACGGCTATAAAATCATCAAAGATATGAAACCGTATATTGCGCTTTCCGAATCCACATTGTACACCATTCTCAAGCGTTTGGAAACAGCGAATATGCTGACTGTCCGCACCGTCGAACACGGCGGCAGGCTGCGGAAATATTATCACATTACCGACGAAGGACGAAAGCGTATTGAGGATTTCAAAAGCGAATGGAACGAAATTCTGTCGATCTATCGATTTGTAACCAAGGAGGATGAAAGCGATGAGTAAACAAGAATTTTTGGCACGCTTGCGCAAAGGCTTGTCAGGCTTGCCGCAGAGTGATGTAGAAGAACGTTTGACATTTTACAGCGAAATGATCGACGATCGTACGGAAGAAGGATTTTCGGAAGAGGAGGCTGTTGCGGCGGTCGGGGCGGTTGAAGACATCGTCGCGCAAATCACCGCCGACATTCCGTTTGTAAAAATTGCAAAAGAGCGTCTCAAACCCAAAAGACGGCTGAACGCGTGGACGATCGTTTTGTTGGTTATCGGTTCCCCGATTTGGCTGTCGCTCGGAATCGCCGTTTTGGCGGTGGTTCTCACGGTGTATATCTCGCTGTGGACGGTGATCGTCTCCTTGTGGGCGGTGTTTGCGTCGCTTGTTGCGTGCGCGGTCGGCGGCGCTGCGGCGAGTGTTGTCTTTGCTTGCGGCGGTCACGGCTATACGAGCGTGGCGATGCTCGCGACAACTCTTGTGTGCGCGGGATTATCCGTGTTTTGGTTCTTCGGATGTCATGCGGCATCAAAAGGTATTGTGAAATTAACAAAGCTGTTTGCTTTGTGGACAAAATCCATCTTCATCAAAAAGGAGGAAGCGGTATGAGTAAAGCAACAAAAATCTGGCTTATCACAGCGGCTTCTCTTGTGTTGATCGGATGCTTGCTGTTTGGAGGAATGATGTCAATGTTAAACTGGGATTTTACAAAATTATACACCGTACAATACGAAACGAACGAACACGAGATCGCCGATGCGTTTAAAGGGATCTCGATCGAGACGACCACCGCCGACATCGTGGTGGTGCCTTGCGAGGATGAGCGAGCAACCGTCGTTTGCCGCGAACTAAAAAATGCCGCCCATGCGGTTGCGGTGCAAGACGGTGTGCTTGTGATCAAACTTGAGGACACGAGAAAATGGTACGAGCATATTGAAGTCAACTTTGGTTCGCCGTCCATCACCGTTTCCGTCCCGAAAGGGGAGTACGGTGCGCTTTCGATCCAATCGACAACAAGCGATGTCAAAATCGAAAAAGACTTCCGTTTTGAAAGTATGGAGATCACGCAAACGACAGGTGACGCCGTCAATCGCGCGTCCGTTTCGGGTTCTGCGACTATCAAAACAACCACCGGTGATATCGTGATGGAAAACGCAGCGGCAGGTGCTCTTGCTTTAAAGACAGGAACAGGCGGAATCACGGTTTCAAACTTGACTTGTGCAAATGACATCGATCTTCAAATCGGTACGGGCAAGGCGCACGTGAGTGATCTCACGTGCCAAAACCTCTGCATGAGCGGAAGAACAGGCGATGTTGCGTTGCGAAACGCGGTTGCCGACGAGTTGCTTTCCGCGCAAATAACCACAGGCGATGTAATCTTCGACGCGTGCGATGCCGCTGAGTTGTTTGTCAAAGTTACGACAGGCGACGTGAAAGGCAGTTTGCTCTCCGATAAGGTGTTTGTCACCAAGACAACAACGGGCGACGTGGACGTTCCGAACACAGCCGTCGGCGGCAAATGCGAAATCACGACCGTCACGGGTGATATTGAGATCACGGTGGCGTGAGGTTGCCTCTTGTTAATCGGTTCTGCTTGTGGTATACTGGTTGCAACAATTCGTGAGTAGGAGAGAGCGACTGTGTTGATCGACTATCTTAAAAAATACATCAAAATCCTCATCCCTGCATGTTTGCTGTCTGTGGCATTGATGATCACGGGTGCTGTCGTGTCCTATCCGTACTACAATGCTGTCCATCAGCAAGCGCTTGTCACGGCTTCGGTCAGCAAAGTGGAGGAATACGATCATCCCGAATCGATGGAGGACTGGAAAATCTATGTCAGCTATGAATACGACGGCGTGACGTATACGGATGTGTTTTGCTTCGATTCCACCCAACAATTGCCTATCGGGCATGAAGTCGAGGTGTACGTGAATCCGTCCGATCCTGCAAAAATCGTGCGAGAAGACGGCATGGCGATTGTTGTCATCGGCGTTGCGGTATTGCTGTTGACTGTTTTGGTAACCGCCGTTTTTTACGGTTTGCGACACCGTTTTAAGACGATTTCCGAAACCGATTCGAATCGTACTGTGTGATAAACGAGAGCCGCCGCGAAAGCGACGGCTCTTTTGCTATGTTTATTTCGACAAAATTCAAAAAATCTCTTGCATTTTTGAGCAAAAGGGAGTAACATACTAAAGTTGCGATTTTTTATCAATTATTTATATTTCAGTACGGAAAGGAATCGATAGTATGGGTTCAACTGTCAAAAAAGGCGGATGGCGCACGAATAAATGGATTCGCGCGGCAATCCCCGCACTCTTGCTTCACTGCAGTATCGGCACGGTGTATTGCTGGTCGACGTTCAGTGAACAAATCGGTGACCACATCGGCTTTGACAAAAGCGCGGTCGAATGGGCATTCAGCTTTGCGATTTTCTTCCTCGGCATGTCCGCGGCATTCCTCGGCAATGTCGTCGAAAAGGATATCCACAAATCGTCTTTGATCGCGACGATCTGCTTCTCCGTCGGTATGGCAGGTTCGGGCTTCTTCATTTGGTACGGCGGTACGCATCAAGGAAGCCTGTTGTCGCTGATCGGTATCTACGTTTGCTATGGTTTGATCATGGGTGTCGGTCTCGGCATGGGTTATCTGTCGCCTGTGAAGACGCTGATGTTGTGGTTCAAAGACAATAAGGGTCTGGCAACCGGTCTTGCCGTTGCGGGCTTCGGCGCGGCGAAAGCGATCGCGACGCCGATTATGGAATGGTTGATGAACAGCGTGTTCGGCAAAGAACATTTTTATTGGATGTTCGTCGTCTTGGCGGGTGTCTATTTTGTGATGATGTTCGTCGGTCACCTGCTTCTCAAAAAGCCCGATGATTGGCACGAGCCGCAATCCGCTTCCGAGAAGAAGAGCATGATGTCCGTCATCAAGAGCCGCCCGATCGTGAACTATATCGGCATTTGGCTGATGTTCTATCTCAACATCACCTGTGGCTTGATGCTCATCTCGCAAGAAAAATACATCCTCAAATGCCTCGGCCTTTCGGTCGTGGTTTTCCCGATCATCTCCGCTGTGTTCAACGCGGGCGGCCGTCTCGGCTTCTCGTCGCTCGGTGATAAGTGCAAAGACCGCAACACGATCTATAAGGTGATTTTTGCGTTGTCGATCTTGTGCACCGCGGTGGTCGTTGCGACACAAGGCATCGTCAACGGCAATGTGGACGGCAAACAAAACCTTTTGCTGGTTTCGGTTGTGGTCGTGCTGATCATGATGGTCAACGCGGGTTACGGCGGCGGTTTCTCGAACCTGCCGACTCTGCTTTCCGATCACTACGGCATGTCCAACATCTCCGCCATCCACGGTATCACGCTGTCGGCGTGGGGCTTTGCAGGCTTGACGGGTAACAACCTGGCTTCGCTGATCGTGAACAAATTCGGTGAAGAAGTTACGGTCAACGGCAATACGGTCAACCCCTCGGGCTATCAAGCGGTGCTGTATGCAACGCTCGCGTTGTACATCGTGTCGCTGATTTTGAGCTTTGTGTTCGTCCGTCCGATGAAGAACAAAGAGAAATAAGTACATATTGTCATGACACCTCGGTTCTGATCGAGGTGTCATTTTTTGTGCGCCGTCATATACTGGAATACCGAGGTAAAACCTCGGAGAATAGGAGGTATAAGATGGCTATTTTTTCGAACCAAGCAACCTTATCCTACAACGGTGTCACAACGAATTCCAACATCGCTTACGGCGAGATCGTCGAAGTGTTGGAAGCAAGCAAAACCGCCGTTGAAGGCGATTATACGCCCGACTCGCTCGTGACCTATGCGGTCACGCTTCGCAACTCGGGTTCGTCGGCACTCAATGCCTTGACCGTCACAGACGATTTGGGCGGCTATACGTTTAACGGCACAACGGTATATCCGTTGACCTATGAGGACGGCTCGGTTACGCTGTTTGTCAACGGTGTGTTGCAAGCCGCGCCCACGGTGACGGCAGGTCCGCCCTTGCAAATCATGGGCATTTCCGTTCCTGCGAACGGCGATGCAGTGCTGATTTATCAGGCACGCGCCAACGCGTTTGCCGATCCGACGGCAACCGGCACGATCGTCAACAACGTCACGGTCGTGGGTGACGGCTTGAGTGCACCTGTGACAGCGACCGAAACGGTGGCGGCAAGCGTTGCACCGTTGCTGAGCATCACCAAATCCATCACGCCGTCGCAAGTTGTGGATAATGATCGCGTGACCTACACGTTCGTGATCCAAAACAGCGGCAACCAAGCGATCGATGCAACCGACGATGCAGTGATCAGCGACGTGTTCGATCCGATCTTGTCTGCATTAACTGTCACCTTTGACGGCACGACGTGGACGGAAGGTGCGCAATACACCTATGACGAAATCGGCGGTATTTTCGCGACCACGCCCGGTAGCATCACCGTTCCTGCCGCGACCTACACGCAAGACCCCGTCACGGGTGCTTACGCTGTGACTCCCGGTACCGCGACGCTGACCGTCGTCGGCACGATTTAAAAGGTCGAAACGGATCCGCTTTTGCGGATCGGTTTTTGCGTGTGAAAAAGGATTGCAAATCCAAGAGGAAAGGTATATACTGAAGACACTTCAATCGGAAAGAAGATGCGTCATGAAAGAGTTTTTCGGATTCGGCGGATACACACGACCTGCCGAAGGATTTATGTCTGCGGAACATTTGACATTTGTGTCGATTTTGATGCTTGTGATGATCGCTTCGGCGCTTTGGTTCGGTGTTCGCCGTCGGCATTGTTCCGAAAAAGAAAAGAACGTTGTGTTGATTGCGGCGGCGATCGCCATTGATGTTTTTGAGATTTTCAAAATTGTGTTGTTGAGTTTTCGTGAACAGGATGCGCTCCATTTCTTGGGCGATTTGCCGTTGTATTTATGCAGTATCCATCTTATCACGATGCCGTTGGCGGCGTTTTCGAAAGGGCGCGTCAAGGAAGCGGCACTGGATTTTGTGCTGATTTTCGGGATTTTAAGTGCGCTTGTCGGAACATACGGCGCAGGGAATAACTATGGAACGTATCCCGTGCTATCGTTTGATAACGTGGTGTCGGGGGTGACGCATGCGCTTTCGGGCTTTGCCTCGTTGTACATCGTGATTTCGGGTATGGCCGGCATGAAAAAACGCAACATTCCGATCACGGTCGCGATTTTGCTGTCGTTCGGTGTAGCGGCGTTTATCGCCAACGAATGTCTCGACAAGAATTATATGTTCCTTGTACGCGGCGACGGCACACCGTATGACGTTGTCTATCAATTGGTCGGCGGCAACGCGGTTCTGTATCCCGCTTCGGTAATAGGGTTGTTTTTGTTGTATATCGCGGCGTTTTACGGCACGTATTTTTTGGTTCAAAAAGGGATATCGGCATTCAAATGCGCGAAAAAACCTTGAGTTTAAGCGGTCGGTCAACGATGTTGATCGACCGCTTTTGTAATAGAACGCCTCCTCTCCGTATATACTTGTGTTATCGAAAGGGGAGGAGTATATGCGACGTTCGATACCGTTTTGGCAGTTTGCAGGGTTTGTATTCACGTCGATCATGGGGACATTGTTGCATTTTCTGTTTGATTGGAGCGGAAGATCGGTGGTTGTCGGACTGTTCTCGGCGGTCAACGAATCAATTTGGGAACACATGAAATTGATCGTATTTCCGATGCTGTTGTTCGCGTGCGTCGAGTGGTTTATCCTTCGCAAACGTGTGCCGTCGTTTTGGTGTGCGGCGACGATCGGCATCGTGACGGCGGCGGCGCTCATCCCGACGCTGTTTTATTTGTACAGCGGTGCGCTCGGTATATCTTCTGATTATGTCAACATCACGATTTTTTACGTTGCCGCCGCGTTTGCCTATTGGTTGCAAGTGCGTTTGTTTTCGCGCGGTTTGCGCGTGTGTCGACCGTTTGTTGCCGTCGCGGTACTTGTTTGCATGGCGGCGGCGTTTTGGGTCTTGACGTTTTGTCCCATTCACATCCCGCTTTTTGAAGATCCGCTGACGGGAGCATACGGGTTTATTCGATAGGTTTGATTCGGAACCTACCGCGTGTGCGGTAGGTTTTTCTTGTTGACACAAAGCCGATGTCGTGGTATATTATAATTAACAATTAGGTTAAATGTTAAGGGAGGTGCTGCGATGGGATTGCAACAAACCTTAAAAGCGCTTGCCGATCCGATTCGGCGCGAAATTTTGAACATACTCAAAAACGGACGGATGTCCGCGGGTGAGATTTGTGACCGCTTTGATGTGACGGCGGCGTCGATCTCACGTCATCTTTCGGTGCTCAAAGAGGCGGATCTCATCCGTGACACGCGCGAAGGTAAGTTTATATTTTATGAAATCAACACCTCAGTTTTAGAGGAGACGATGCTGTGGATCGCCACGTTGAAAGGAGAGAATAACGCATGATCAAACGCCATTTAAAAAATTTGTTGATCGCGTCCGGATTTACTGTTTTACCGATCCCGATCGGTTTGATGCTTTGGAATCAATTGCCTGATAGGATGCCGTCTCATTGGGGTGTGAGCGGTCAAGTGGACAATTATCTCCCAAAAGCGGCGTGTGTGTTCGGATTTCCTTTGCTGATGCTCGCGTTGTTTTGGCTGTGCCTGTTTGTCACGACGAAGGATCCCAAAAACAAGAATCAAAATTCGAAAGCTTTCGGTGCGACTGTGTGGTTGATGCCGTTGATCTCCTGCGTCGTGAGCGGTATTATGTACGCCGCTTCCATGGGAATGGCCATGGATGTGTCGGTGATCGTTGGATTGTTGTTCGCTGTCATGTTTGTGACGATCGGCAATTACATGCCCAAATGCAAGCAAAATTTTACGCTCGGCATTAAGATTCGTCCCACGCTTGAAAGCGAAGAAAACTGGAACGCGACGCACCGTCTAGCGGGTAAAATTTGGTTTTTCGGCGGATTTGCAATGTTTCCGTGCATGTTCCTGCCCGATGCGGCGGCGCTTGTGTGTATGTTGTCATTGACGGCGGTGATGGTCTTTGTACCCGTCGTGTTTTCGTACGTCTATCGTCGTCGACAACTTGCGGCAGAGCAAAACGATATCCGTTCTTGGAAAGAAGAACCTTTCATGAAGAAAACGAAATACATCAGTTTGAGTTTGGTTGCGGTGGTTTTGATCGGTTGCTCGGTTTTGATGTTCACGGGTGACGTGACGGCGACGGTGGGGGATGAGGCGCTTGATATTCGCGCAACCTATTGGAGTGATGCGTCCGTGCCGTTTGCTGAGATCGACAGTGTGGAGTATCACGAATCCTTTGCGGTCGGCACGCGTACCTATGGGTTTGCAAGCAGTCGCCTGTTGCTCGGTTCGTTTCAAAGTGAGGAGCTCGGCGCTTACACGCTGTATGCCTATTCGCCTTGCAAGAGTGCGATCGTGATTCGTGACGGTGATCATGTGTTGGCGGTCGGTTGCAAAACGGCGGAGGAAACCAAAGCGCTGTATGAACAGTTGAAGGAGGCGGTCGCGTGAACGCTATTGAAACGGTCGGTTTGACAAAATACTACGGAAAATCACGCGGCATCATCGATGTCTCGTTTGCGGTGGAACAGGGGGATTTCTACGGATTCATCGGCCCGAACGGCGCGGGCAAATCTACGACCATTCGCACGTTGCTCGGTTTGATTCGTCCGACGAGCGGTGAGGCGAAAATCTTCGGCATGGACGTGACGCGCGAGCGCACCGACGTGCTTCGTCGCGTCGGTTATCTCCCCGGTGAAAGCGCGTTTTACGGCGGCATGCGTGTGCGCGAGTTGCTGGAATTTTCGGCGAAAATGCGCGGTGTTGATTGCGCGGCGCGCACCAAAGAGCTGTGCGAACGTTTGGAGCTTGATGTGTCGCGCAAGGTTGATGAACTGTCGCTCGGTAACCGCAAAAAAGTCGGCATTGTTTGCGCGTTTCAGCACGACCCCGAATTGTATATCCTTGACGAACCGACGAGTGGTTTGGATCCGTTGATGCAACGCGAGTTTTACGATCTCCTTCGTGAACGCAATCAGCAAGGTGCCACGGTCTTTCTGTCGTCTCATGTGCTGTCTGAAATCGAACGCTATTGCTCGCACGCCGCGGTGATTCGCGAGGGGCGCCTGCTTGTCAGTGACCGCGTTTCAAAATTGGGTCATACAGGCGTCAAGCGCGTATCGCTTCGCGGGGCTGCGTCGTTGCCGTCGATGGAAGGTGTACGAGACGTGCAAACCTCGCACGATCAAACGACCTTCTTCTTCAACGGCGATGTACATGCGCTGCTCGGCACGTTGTCGGCGTTACCGTTTGAGGACGTCTCGGTGACCGATCCCGATTTGGAAGATGTGTTTATGCATTATTACGAAAAGGAGGCGGATGCGCAATGACCTTATTTTTTCATGAACTCAAACGCGCACGTTTGTCTCTTTTGATTTGGTCGTCAGCGGTTACGTTTATGCTCGCTGTTTGCGTGGTGATTTATCCCGAGATGGAATCTCAAATGCTGGAAATCGGCGATATGATGGCGGATATGGGAAGCTTCTCGTCGGCGTTCGGCATGGATCAAATCAATTTCGGCGAATTCATGGGTTATTTCGGTATTGAATGCGGCAATGTGCTCGGCTTGGGCGGCGCGATGTTTGCCGCCATCACAGGTGTGTCGGCACTCGCCAAGGAAGAAAAAGATCACACGTCGGAATTCCTGCTGACACTTCCGTGGTCACGTGCGCGTATCGTCACACAAAAATTGCTTGCGGTCGCGGCGCAAATCGTGATTTTGAATGCAGTGGTCATCGGTGTGACATCGATATGCATCGCGGCAATCGGTGAAACGGTTGAAGTCGGCACGATTGCGCTCTTGTTCTTGTCCTATGTGCTGTTGCAATTGCAAATTGCAGGGATCACGTTCGGCATTTCGGCGGTGCTCAGAGGAAACGGCATCGGCATCGGTCTCGGTCTTGCGTTGCTGCTCTATTTCATGAACATACTTTCCAACCTGACCGAAGAATTGGAATTTCTGCAATATCTCACACCGTTCGGTTATACCGACAGCGCCTATATCCTTAACGAGCATGCGCTGGAATGGCCGTGCTTGGCGGTCGGTGCGGTGTTTACGCTTGGCGGTATATTGCTCGCGTACGCAGTTTACACAAAGAAAGATATCGCTTAAAAAAGCGCACACATCAAACGATGTGTGCGCTTTTTTGTATCAGTTTTCGGTAAACGGTTTGCACCATCCACGGTTCAGCGGAAGCGGCAAGAGCCTCTTCAAATGTAAACCATTTTACAGCGGTGTTTTCCGCGGTGTTGACGGTGAGCGGTTCACTTTCGTCGGCGATCACAAGATAGGTGATGTTTAAGTGAAGATGACTTGAGATGTACACACCGTTTTTGACGTGACCGCTGACGGGTAAAATTTCGAGACTGATCGGCTCATTGCTTGCCAAATCGGCGCGATGAACGCCGGTTTCTTCTTGTAATTCCCGCATGGCGACCGCTTGCAAATCGGTGTCGCCGTCAGCATGTCCGCCGATCCACGACCACGAATTGTAGAGCTTGTGATAGACCATCAATGTTTTGGTGCGATCTTTATTGATGGTCCAAGCGGATACAGTGATGTGGGCGGTGGTGTCGTCGCGGGAAAAGCAGTTGTCGTGTGTGCAAAGATAGTGCAACAGGAGATCTTTATCGCGTGTTTCTTGTTCGTTTAACGGTACAAAACGATGAAGTTGTTCGATCAACGACATAGAATCCCACCTTTAATAACGATAGCGTTTTTGGTTGGCAATGATGCAGAAAACCGTAACGATTGCCGCGGCGAATTCCGCCACGATGATCGACAGCCAAATGCCGTTCAAATCAAAAATCAGCGGCAGCAACAGCACCGACGCCACTTGGAATACCAACGTACGCAAAAATGCAATGATCGCCGAGATCAAACCGTTGTTGAGAGCGGTGAAAAAGGCGGAGCCGAAGATGGCCACACCCGCAAACAGGAACGAGAAGGAATAGATGCGGAAGGCATGCACCGTCATGTTGTACAGAGCGTCGTCGTATCCGACAAACAATGCGGCGAGCGGCGCAGCAAGCAATTGTGACGCGACAAACATCATCACAGCTCCGCACGCGATGATCCGTGAACTTTTCCGGCGAAGACTTTTGAGTTCGGTACGATTTTGTGCGCCGAAATGATAGCCGATGACGGGGGCAACGCCTGTGGAATACCCGATGAACATCGAAATAAACACAAAGTTGACATACATCAGCACACCGTATGCGGCAACGCCGTCTTCTTTGGCGTAGTGCATCAATTGTCCGTTATACAGCATACTCACGATCGACATGGAGATGTTGTTGAGAAGTTCCGAAGATCCGTTTGTGCAAGCTTTGAACAAAGCACCGAAATCCCACGAAGGGCGACGCAACTTCAAAAGCGACGTGTTGGCGCGACTGAAATACAAAAGGGGAATCAAACCGCCGAGCAATTCGCTGGTGGCGGTGGCGAGTGCCGCGCCGACCAAACCGAGCGGGAACACCCACATAAATAAAGCGTCCAACACCATGTTGGTCACGCCCGCAATCACCGTCACGGTAAGACCGAGTTGCGGTTTTTCGGCGACGATGAAAAAGCTTTGAAATTCAAATTGCAATATGAGTGCAGGGAGCGAGAGCAAAACGATCGAGCCATATGTCACACAGTCTTCGAGGAGCTGTCCTTCCGCGCCGAGCAACGAAGCGACAGGGCGCAAGCCGAGGATGCCCGCGATCATGATGATGACGCCCAGACCGAAAGTGATGTACACAAACATGGAGAACAGCTTTTGTGCTTTGTCTTTGTCGCCCATACCGAGCGTTTTGGCGATCAGTGCACCGCCGCCCGTGCCGAACATGAAACCGATGCCACCGAGCATCATCAAAAACGGCATGATGAAATTGATGGCGGTGAACGGCGTTTTGCCGACGCAGTTGGAGACGAACAATCCGTCCACCACACCGTAAATTGAGGTGAATACCATCATCACCATCGAGGGGAGCGTAAAACGCAATAAACGGCGATAGCCGAAGTGATCCGATAATTGAATTGCCACAGCAACCTCCGAAAGGGAATTTTAAGACATCCGATTTAAGTGTTGATAAACGTCTTGCGCGATTTGATCGATTTGGTTACTCTCCCGCTCGCGGACGGAACGCAAGCGTCGTTTTTTCGGCATACCCCATACGTCAAAGAGGCACGGCCCGATCCATTCGTGATAGCCGCAACTTTCAAACAATCCGCGCACGATTGACAGGGAAGCGGTTTTGGGTTTCATGAAGATAATTTTCATCGGGTGTTTGATCACGGCAAATATCAGCGGTGGATAGTGTGCGGTGATGTTTGTGAATGTGATGCCGGGGTGTGTGACGGCAAGCGACACGTCGGTTTCGCTTTTGAAAAGCTCATAAAGCGAAAACATCAAAAATCGCTTGGCATTGCCGTACACCTTCGACGCTTGTTTGCGCGTGGAGAAATCGATGTCGGCGGGATCGATCACGGAATATGTATGCGCCACACTGCCTACAACGACCACGCGACCTTTGCGTTCGCGAAGAAGAGGTAACAGCTCGCGGATCATGTAATACGGCGACACAAAATTGATTTGAAAGACGTTGTCAAATCCTGTGTCGCAGATATGACGCGGAATGCTGTACGCGCCCGCGTTGTGCAAAAACACGTCAACGGGATATGCCTTGAGTTCGTCCAATGCCGCGCGTACGGTGTCCATGCGTTCCAAATCAACGGTGATGCATTGAATCGTACGGTTGGGGTATTCGCGCAAAAGTGCCGCCCGTAAGGCGGCACTTTTTGAAGGATTACGGTCAAGAAGAATCAAATCCGCGTGCAATGCAAGAAGATGGTGGCAAAGCTCGTTGCCGATGCCGCCGGTTGCGCCTGTGACGGCGACGGTTTTGCCGTCAAGAGAGGACGTGTGGCGTTCGATCCATTTGCGGTTCATGCGGTCGTCTCCTCCGAAAGCGTGTCATAATCGTTCCAAAGCGCCAAGCAAGCGGCTTCGTAGCCGACTTGGTCGACCAAATAGCTCATGCCATGGTCGGCACCGGGTACGATCAAAAGCCGTTTCGGTGCAACACACGCTTTGTAATTTTCATACGTCATGGTAACGGGCACAAAATGATCGTCGGAACCGTGAATAAACAACACGGGAACGGTGCATTGCGCCATCGCTTGGGTGCAACTGTATTCATCCGCCTCGATGTTCAAACGTTTGCGGTAAGCATCCTTGGCGGTGAAGTGATAAATGCCGTAGGGAAGATGCAGATTGTTTTCCACAACATGCTTCCAAATGGCGTGCGGGGCGGTGAAGCCGCAATCCGCAATGATGCCGCGGACGTTGGAGGGAAGCTCGAATCCGGCGGTCATGAGAACCGTCGAAGCGCCCATCGAAATACCGCCTAAATAAATGGGTAGGGTGCTGTCGGTCAAACGGTTGGCTTCATGGATCCATGCCAGACAATCGTGTCGTTCAAGCAACCCAAAACCCATGTATTCGCCGTCGCTGCCGCCTTGTGCGCGTTGCTCGACGAATAAAACGTTGCATCCGTTGTTCATCCAAAAGTCGGCGATCAAGCCGAAATCACGCGACCAAACGGAACGCCATCCGTGCATGGCAACGATCGTGCGTTTGGCGTTAGGAACTTGATACCAATGCCCGACCAATTTCAAGCCGTCGTGCGACGTGATTTCGAGAACGTCGTGTTCGCGTGCTTGCAATGCGTCACCTTTTTGTTGAAGCACTTCGAAAATCTCGGCATAATCCTTCGAGTTCATAAGCTTGGCTTTGCTCTTGGCCATGCTTTTGGGCTCTTGCCGATCGAGTGCAATGGTCATCAAATGACCGGCGGAGGCGCGATACAATTTGGCGGCAAGAACAGAACCGATCGCCGCGGCGCCGACCGCAATTAAAATTTGTTTGGTTCGTTTTTTCATGGTCGTCCCCTCGCTAACTCGTTGTTGTTACAGTATAGGCGGAATCGACACGGTTTATAAGTCGCAGCGGAAATTTAATCCGACACGACGGTTGTGTGCTTTTCGATGTGATCGCAAAGATCACGCGTGGAATTCGCGTTGATCGATGCGCGTTGTGCTTGTTGCATATCGATCGCCGCTTCGGTTTGGAAGAGCGTTTGGATCGCAGGCAACAAGTCGGTTTGGATATTTTCAACGGCAAGACACATGTTGTGTGAGCTGAAAAATTCAATATTATGCGTTTCACAGCCGGGAATCGGCGGCATCAGGATCATCGGGGTGCAGCTGACGGCGGCTTCGGTCGTGGACAAACCGCCGGGCTTGGTGATGAACAAACGGCATGCATGCAAATATTGCGGCATTTGATCGGTGCGTCCGATGATGTGGATCTGTTTGTTGCCGGCAAAGTTTTGCAACAATTTTTCATACAAGCGTTCATTGCTTCCGCAGATAACAACCAAATGCGCTTGCGGGGTTTCTTCCAGAAATGTCAACAACGCTTTGATGCAATCGGTCATGGAACTGGCACCGATGCTACCGCCCGACAGCACGATATATTCATGTTCCGCCGACAAACCGATCGCTTTGCAAGCCTCTTCTTTCGTAATAGGCTTTGAAAAATGACGTTTAACGGGAATGCCGTAGGGAAGAATCTTGCTTGCGTGCACACCGTTTTCAACAAATAGGGGCGCAAGCTCGGGGGACGGAATCACAAAATAGTCGCATTTGGCGTCGCGCAAAAACGGATAGCAGGTATAGTCGGTGGCGATTAGATAGCAAGGCGGTGTTTTGAAACCGTGTTTGCGAAGCGCCGTCATCATATGCGCCGCAAAGAGGTGCGTCATCACAACTGCATCGAATGTGTGCTTGGTCAAATATTTTTTCAGTGCATGGGCACAAACGCTGTTTGCCCAATACGCCGCCGATTCACCGGGAACTTGCTTGCTGAAAGTTTCGCTGATGGAATACATAGCGCCGAAAGCTTTCGGTGCGTATTGTACCGTTTTGATATAGGTATTATCCACGATTTTGGCGGCGGGTTTTCCGACCAGACCAAACGCATCTTCAAAGCAAACCTGATGTCCGCGACGACGCATTTCTTCGACAACGGCGTAACCGGCGGTATTGTGTCCGCCTCCTGTGCCACAGGATAAAATCAAGATCCTCATGTTGGTTCCACCTCGCTTGGGATGTTTATGGCTCATGAGTGGTAATATCGAAAAAGTATTTTGTGCATTGATTTTCACTCTCATTCTACCTTAAAACTGCCCGATTTGCAATAGAGATTTTGTTTGTTTGCAAAAAAGACACACTTTGTCTGCGGTGTGTTCACGCTTTGTTCGGATTCCGATCGAATGCACTGTGCATATATTGGTACAGGGGAGTCTGAATGTTATGAAAGGAGGCGATCAAATGCAAGCGTTGTATTATGTCGGGTCGATATCGCAAGCTATGCGCGGCAAACGTGTTTTGGAACAACATGGAATCCGTTGTGAGATCCGACGCTCCGAAGCGAACAGCGAACATGGTTGCGGATACAGCTTGTCGGTGTCGCAAGATTCTCCTAATGTGCCGCTTGTTCTGCGTGCAAACGGCATCACATCCGTATCATCTAAAGGGCGTGTCGGCTCATGATATATTTTGACCATGCCGCAACGTCATATCCAAAGTCAACGGCGGTTTATCGTGCCGCCGATCAAGCACTGCGATGCTATGCGGCAAATCCGGGGCGTTCGGGATATGCCATGTCGCTGGCAACGTCGGAGGCAGTGTACAATTGTCGCGAGCGTGCGGCGACTTTGTTCGGCGTTCATGATCCGCGTCGCGTGATATTGATGTCGGGATGTACGCAGGCGCTGAACACCGCCATCAAAAGCGTTTTGAAAAACGGAG
This sequence comes from Acutalibacteraceae bacterium, assembly GCA_045637645.1. GTDB lineage: Bacteria > Bacillota > Clostridia > Oscillospirales > Acutalibacteraceae > RGIG1959. Next base: position 51,798 of record JAZTZV010000053.1, read on the forward strand.
GGCGCGCGGTGGTGTCCGATTTGGAGCATAACGCGGTTATGCGTCCGCTGTACGCGCTTTCTCCGTATCAACCGATATATGATGTGGCGCATGTGACGGTCGGAGATGACGATCAAACGGTGGCGGCATTTGCGCAAGCAATCGGTCCGAAAACCAAAGCAGTGGTGTGCACACATGCTTCCAACGTGATCGGCTATGCCTTGCCGATTGCACGCATTGCGGCGGTCGCGCACGAGCGCGGGATCCCGATCATCGTGGATGCGGCGCAGTCAGCAGGACATTTGCCGATCAATTTGGAAGATGACGCGCTCGATTGTGTGTGCGCGGCGGGGCATAAAGGGCTCGGCGGCCCGATGGGGACGGGACTTTTGATGTGCCGTGAGGATTTTGAGATCGAGCCGCTTGTGGAAGGCGGAACAGGAAGCGACTCGTTGTCGTATGCACAGCCGTTGCAACTGCCCGATCGTTTGGAAAGCGGTACGCCGAACGTGCCGGGAATTTGCGCGCTCCGAGCGGGGATTGACCGCGTGTTGCGTATCGGTGTGGAACGGTTGTCACGCCACGAAATCGCACTCGGGCAATATGTGCATGACGGCTTACAAATGATACAAGGAATCGCGACGGTGTCGCCGCGTCCGCAGTTTGGACATTCGACGGCGGTCGTGTCGTTTTGTCCGACGCAAAAGTCGGTAGAAGACGTTTGTCAAGCGTTGTCACATTACGGTGTGGCGGTGCGCGGTGGGCTTCATTGTGCGCCGCTGGCGCATGAAACGATCGGCTCGTTGCCTCAGGGGACGGTGCGCTTGTCGTTCGGAGCATCCAACACATGGAAAGAAGCGGAAATGTTCTTGCAAATTCTTAAAAAAATCCTGTAAAACACATTGCTTTTTCCGCAATATGTATGGTAAAATAGTCATATACTTGACTATATCTGCGGAGGTGATGTGTGTGCTGGAATCGATTCAAATGTTTTTGACCGAATTTTGGGCACGTATCTTGGTATTTTTCACCAGTTTGAACCCCATCACAACGCTGATCGATATCACGGTTGTTGCCGCGTTGATTTTTACGTTGATCAAATTGGTGCGCGATTCCCGCGCCGAACAACTCATCAAAGGTATTTTGTTGATGGCGGCGGTTTACGGATTGTCCGTTTTGCTTGATTTGCAAACGCTGACCTATTTGCTCGGCATTTTGTTTGATAATGCGTTGATCTTGGTCGTTGTTGTGTTCCAACCTGAAATTCGCCGTGCGCTTGAACATTTCGGTCACTCGAGTTTTAAAGGTGCGTTTTCGGCGATCGGTCGCAATTCTTCCAAAGAAGCGATCGTCACGCAACACAAGCAAGCGATCGCGGCGGTCTGCGGCGCGGTGGAGCAATTGCAGCGCCAACGCATGGGTGCGTTGATCGTGTTTGAGCGTCACACCAAACTCGGCGAGATCATCGCTTCGGGTACGGTGATCGACGCCGATCCCTCCGTCGAACTGATCGGTAATGTCTTTTTCAACAAAGCTCCGTTGCATGACGGCGCGATGATCATTCGCGACGGTCGTGTGTGTGCCGCGGGATGCATCCTGCCGCTCACCACGCATCATCGCCTTTCCAGCTCGCTCGGCACGCGCCATCGCGCGGCGGTCGGCATGAGTGAAAACTCCGATGCGTTGATCGTGGTCGTATCGGAAGAAACGTCGGCAATTTCCCTTGCGCAAGGCGGCGAGTTGACGCGTGATTACACGCCGAAAACGCTTCGCATCGCCCTTGAAAACGGCATCTTGAGTGATATCCCCGACGATGAACAGCGCGGTCTTTTCAAAAAGCTGTTCAAAGGAAAGGGGGATGCGCAGTGAAATCTCGTTTTTCTTTCAGTCGCTTTTTGGCGAATGACAAACTGATGATGATCGTGTCGATTTTGCTTGCGATCGGTATTTGGTTCGGTGTCATTTCCGGCCCCGCTAACGTGCAGGAACGTTCTATCGCCATGACAGTCACCGTTGATCTCACAAACACGTATGCGTATCAAAGCGGTTTGCGTGTGCTCGGTGAAGACACATTCAGCGTGAAAGTCAACGTGTCCGGACCTTGGTCGGTGTTGACGAAGCTTGACGCAGACGACATTCGCGTGCGTCCCGATTTGACGTCCATCACAGGTGCGGGAGATGTTCAAGTGCCGCTTACCGCGTCGCGTAACAGCGACGAAACCGATTATGACATCTTGTCCGTATCTCCGAAAACGGTGTCGGTCATGTGTGACTATTGGCAGGAAGGCACCGCTTTTAAGGTGACGACCGATGTGACGTCGCTGACCGTTACCGATCCGAAGAAAAACCAAATCGGCGAGCCCTTCTTGGATACGACCGCGTTCCCTGAGGGCAAAATCACGATTGACGGTCCGCAATCGGTCGTCAGCCGCATCCATACGCTTGTCGCGCGTGTGAATGTTTCCGAAGTGTTGTCGGAGTTGAAACAATATACGGTTCCGCTTGTTGCGCTTGATGCGGACGGCGAAGAACTGGATTTGACCTATTGTGTGTTCCGTGAGATCCCCGACGGCAATGTAACGGTGACGGTTCCCGTTTGGGAACAACGACACGTGGAGATCGGTTACAATGTTCTCAATGCTCCGAGCGGTATGGAACTTGAATCGCTGTTGACTGTGGAACCGACATCTCTTGAATTGCTCGGTCCGACAGCCGATCTCAATGTGGTCGAGGAACAACTTGCCAATATCGGTACGATCGATTTTGCTAAGCTTGCGCTTACCAAGGATTCCATCACGTTCCCGCTCTCAATTGTTCCGTCGGTTCGTGCGATTGATTCGCCCACTGAAATTAAAGTATCGCTCAACAAAGACTCGTTGTCTCAAAAGACGATGACGTTGGTTGCGAACACCAACACGGTGAGTATCAAAGGTTCACTCGGCGATTTGAAGGTGACCATTCCGCAACAAACGCTTGATCAAATTGTGCTTGTCGGTGACGAAACGGCGATCAACGCCATCTCTTCGGCGGCGCTGACGCTCGAGATCGATCTCGGCTCGTCTCCCAAAGCGGGTACGAAGCAATATATTGCGAATTTAAAAATCAACGGTTACGACGATGTTTGGGCGTATTACGGCGACCAAAATGAAGGTATTCCCGTCTATATCACATTGGCATAAATCAAACAGCATCGCACAAAACTGTGCGATGCTGTTTGATTTATGAAAAGAACTTGCCTTTTGGAGCGGTATGCGATATAATAATGTCAACTTTTTTGAAAGAAGGCGTCGCGTTAATGGATAAGGAACGTTTGGAAGCGGCAGTACGCGAAATTTTGATTGCGATCGGCGAGGATCCCGACCGCGAAGGTCTTGTGGAAACGCCTCGTCGCGTTGCAAATATGTATGAAGAAGTGTTTTCGGGCATGACCGAAGACCCCAAGCAACACGTCAAATTGTTCACCGAACATCAGCCGGATGAGCTTGTGACCGTGCGCGATATTCCGCTCCATTCGATGTGTGAGCATCATCTGTTGCCGTTTATCGGCGTGGCGCACGTAGCGTATATCCCGCAAGACGGCAAGGTGATCGGTCTTTCGAAACTGGCGCGCATCATCAACACCTATGCGCGCCGTCCGCAATTGCAAGAACGTCTCACTGCGCAAGTGGCGGATTTCCTCGAGCAAGAATTGAATCCGAAAGGTGTCGCCGTCATCATCGAAGCGGAACATCTGTGTATGACGATGCGCGGTGTCCGCGCCGCCGGAGCCACAACACAAACGTCGGCGCTTCGCGGCTTGATGCGTTCGGATGCGCGCACACGTGCGGAGACCCTCTCGTTGCTCACAAACCGCAATTGAATCACATATACTGACAATGAGTCTATCACGGCCGCAAGATCGTACAAATGGCGATTCTGCGGCTGTTTTATTGTCAGGAGGGAAATATGTTTTGAAAAGCGGAAATCAAACGGCGCTTCGTGTTTCTTTTTTGAATATAGTTTTGAATTGTCTGTTGGCGGTTGTGAAATTGATCGTCGGTGCGCTCTGCGGATCGGGGGCACTGGTGTCGGACGGGATCCATTCCGTAACCGATGTTGTCAGTACCGTTGTTGTGGCGATCGGCATTAAACTGTCCGAGCGGTCTTCGGACGGCAAGCATCCGTACGGTCATGAACGCATGGAATGTGTCGCGGCGGTGCTGTTGTCGGTGTTGATCGGCATCACCGGCGTCGGCATTGCGTTTACGGGGATTCGCCATGCGCTCGAAGCGGGATCGACTGTGGATTCCTCGCCCGGACGATGGGCGGTGACGGTGGCGGTCGCATCGGTTGTAATCAAAGAAATCATGTTTCGCTATACCCGACGCGCGGCACGAATGTGCGGATCGGGAGCGTTGTTGGCGGATGCGTGGCATCTGCGCAGTGATGCACTCGCATCCGTTGGTAGTGTTGTCGGTGTGATCGGTGCCTATTTCGGTTTACCGATGCTGGATTCGATTGCGTCGGTGGTGATCGGCTTGTTTGTGTTGAAAGCGGCGGTGGAGATTTTCGTGGATGCCATGCGCAAAATGACCGACCGCGCCTGCGAGGAAGAATTACAGGAAGAAATGGTGCGTTTCGTGACGGCGTATCCTGCGGTTGTGGATGTATTGGAAATAAAGACGCGCTTGTTCGGCAACCGTGTATTGGCGGAAATCACGGTTGCCGTTGAGGAAACCCTTTCGTGCCGAGAGGCGTTTGAGGTGGCGCAAACAATCGAGCAAACGGTTTGCGAATGTTTTGAAACGGTGAAGCATTGTGCGGTTCATATTCATCCTGTTTGTGTACAAGTGAGTGGTTGCAAATCGAGTATAGATGTGATATAATGTACAAAAATGAAGGAGGTGGGTGCGTGACGTTCGAAACTCACAATGTGAGCGAAACCGAGCAACTTGGCGCGCGTCTTGCCAAAGCGTTGGATCGCGGCGGTGTTGTTGCGATGTTCGGTGGACTCGGAATGGGTAAGACCGCGTTTGTGCGCGGCATGGCGGTCGGTCGCGGCATCGACGCCGAAGTCTCGAGCCCCACCTTTGCTCTCGTGCAGGATTACGGCGGAACCCCGCCTCTTGTGCATTTTGATATGTACCGCATCGAAACGTGGGACGATTTGTATGCGACCGGCTTTTTTGACTATATCGACATGGGCGCGATTCTCGCGGTCGAATGGAGCGAACAAATCGAAAACGCGTTGCCTGAAGATGCGGTGCGCGTGACGTTTGAACGGTTGTCGGATTCTGACCGCCGTATCACGATCGAGGGGGTGGCGCTTTGAAGTTTTTGACAATTGACACATCGTCCGTAACCGCTTGTTGCGGCGTGGTGGATACCGCTGTTGATACAGTGATGTCGGAATGTTTTGCCGATGTTCCGTTGACGCACAGTCAAACGGTTTTGCCCATGACAAACACTGCTCTTTCGAGCGCAGGACTCTCGCTTGAGGATATCGATGCCTTGGCGGTTTGCAGTGGCCCCGGCTCTTTCACGGGTGTGCGCATCGGCGTTGCCGCCGCAAAAGGTCTCGGCTTTGAAAAGGATATGCCGTGTGCCTCGGTCTCAACGTTGGAAGCACTTGCTATGAATTTTGACGGAATCCCGTTTTCGGCGGTGATTTGCGCGGTAATGGATGCGCGTTGCCGTCAGGTGTATACGGCAACGTTCTCGTGCGATAACGGTGTTATCACGCGATTGACGGCGGATGATGCGATGTCAATCGACGATTGCAAAGCGGCACTTGCGGCGATCGGTCGTCCTGTTGTGTTTGTCGGTGACGGTGCTTGCCTTTGCCATGATGCGTGCAAAGACGATCTTGATTGCGTTGCCGCTCCGTCTCATTTGCGCTATGTTCGTCCGCGCGGCATTGCGCTTGCGGCGACATCGCTTGCAAAAGAGGATAAGTTGATGCCCGCCTCGCAGTTACAACCGACCTACCTTCGTCTCCCGCAAGCGGAGCGCGAATTAAAAGCAAAACAAGTATTGAAATAATTTTTTGGAGGTAATGTATATGGCTAACCCGTTTGTGTCCGACCACCCGCTGATTCGTCACAAGGTGACGTTTTTGCGTGACGAAAACACCGGCTCTAAGCAATTCCGCGAACTCATTCGCGAAATCACCCAACTGCTGATTTATGAAGCCACCCGCGATCTGCCGATGTGCGAAGTGGAGGTCAAAACGCCCATCACCGTGACCAAGAGCGAAGTGATCGCGGGCAGAAAACTCGCGTTTGTGCCGATCCTGCGCGCAGGTCTCGGCATGGTGGACGGTGCGCTTGATTTGGTTCCCGCCGCGCGCGTGGGTCACATCGGTCTCTACCGCGATCCCGAAAGCCACACCCCCGTGGAATATTACAACAAGCTTCCCGGTGACATCGCCGATCGCGATGTGTTTGTGCTGGATCCGATGCTTGCGACGGGCGGCTCGGCGATCGATGCGATCGCGATGATTAAAGAGCATCATCCTCGCAGCATTAAATTCATGTGCATCATCGCCGCTCCCGAAGGCATGAACGCTCTCACGGAAGCGCACCCCGATGTGCAGGTGTACTGCGCGGCGCTCGACGAAAAACTCAACGATCATTGCTACATCGTTCCCGGTCTCGGCGACGCGGGCGACCGTATTTTCGGCACGAAATAAGGATTGCTCAACAGGCTGTCACGTTAAGGTGAAATGCTTTAACGTGATAGCCTCTTTTGTTTTTTATATAAAATGTGTAATGTTTCGGTGTACAATCTGTCTTTACTATATGGAGAGGGGGAAGGAAATGGAAGATCGTGATATTATTAAATTATATACCGCGCGTTCGGAAACGGCGATTACCGAGACAAACATAAAATACGGGACTTATTGTCGTTCAATTGCGTTTCATATTTTAGGGAACAGCGAAGATGCCGATGAGTGTGTCAATGAAGCGCTTTGGAACGTGTGGAATTCCGTTCCGCCTCAAATCCCGCGGGATTTTCGAGCATATTTCGCTAAAATCACGCGCAATATTTCTCTCAATCGTCTCGAAAAACAGCGTGCGCAAAAACGGGGCGGAAAAGAAATGGAACTGGTGTTTGAAGAACTGTCGAACTGTATTTCCGATCAAAGCAATTTTCAATCCATAAGCGACGATATTGTAATTCGCGAAACTTTGAATCGTTTTCTAAAAACGCTCTCGGAAAAAGAACGATGGATGTTTGTGCGACGGTATTGGTATGCCGATTCCGTTGGCGACATTGCTCGAAAATTGCGTATGAGCGAAAACCATGTGCGTGTTGTGTTGCATCGTGTTCGTCGAAAATTGAAAACGGTGTTGGAAAAAGAAGGGGTGGTTATATGAGTCAGGCGGCGAGATTGTGTCGGTTGATTGGTGAGATCGACGACAGCTATATTACGGCGGCAGTCGACGTTCCGAAACCGAAAATGCTTTGGTTGAAGATAACAGCCGTTGCGGCGTGTGCGGCACTTGTGATCGGAATTGTTCATGTTAGTGTCGTTTCCGATTTCAATACCGCTTGCGACAGTATTGTCTATCCGAGTGAAACACCGATGGACATTTCCGGTAGTTTTGTTGCCGCACAATTCGGCGAACAATTGGCGTCGAAGACCTATATAAACTATTCGCAGTTGGTGAGTCGTGCGACGCTGATTATCTGCGCTGATGTAGAAAATATTTATCAAAAAGAAACGGATCAAGGATATGTAATATACGCCGAAATGCGCGTAGTAGAAACACTCAAAGGAGATACACAATCAGGAAGCACCGTTTATGTTCAAGATAACGCCGGACGGGATAAGCGCGGTCAAACGGTGTCATTGTATGACGATCCTCTGTTTGAAAAAGGAAATCGCGTGTTGCTGTTTTTGTATATACCGCAAGGAGATATTACGACTGAAGATGGACAACAACTATATGCCGTTTGGGGATCGGTTGGGAAATTCTTTTACGATAAAGACGGAAAGTACCACTGGTCGATGCTTTACAGCGATCGATATTTAACAGAGTCTACAATATCGATGATGCTTCGAGATCCTAAACCGAAAACATTAGAAGAAATGAAACAGTTAGTTGATAATGCAATCGATGTAACACAATCTCCTTTTGCGTCGTTCTCTCGGTCACCGCGCGGCGGAGAGGTGTTTTACCGACCGCATTACAGCGGCTTTTTGGAAGAACTTCAAACGAAACACAGTCAATTTTTAATCAGTTTTTATGTGTATGATCAAGACGGCGTGCCTCTTTCGTGTGATAAAACAAAGGAAGAATGTGTGCGTTTGGCATCACTTGGATATCACATCTATCAAAAGCCATCCACGCAATATCAATGTGATCACGAAATTGTCGGCGTATTTACAATTGACGAATTGAACAGTCTTGAATTTTGTGAGAATTACGGCTATTGCTTTGGCGATATTTGGAACAGCGGAAATGATTTTATATCTAAAATGGATGAAAGTCTTCGCATAGAAGGATAATACCATTTTACCGAGGTGAAGGTTGTGAAACGATGGTTAAGCGGATTGGTTGTGTCGATGTGTCTGTGTTGCTTATTGAGTGGGTGTCAAGAAAACGAGCCTCAGGAAGGATTGCTTGACACCGTGTATATGTCGGTGTGCGAAATGGTTGAAAACGACGAAGAATACCGGGCTGAATTTTTTGGACCAAAGTACAGAGCGATAAAGGTGTCACAGGGATTGAGCGAGATTTTGACACCTTCTCAGTGGAAAAGATCAATTTCGGCGACAACTGATTCGTCGTATTGTTATATACAATTACCCGTTGCCAAACTGGAGTTCTATGAGGGGAATGTGTTGTGTGTGACAATGGCAGAAAGCAACCAACAGGAATGGTATATTGGCACTGATGATGTATATGCACAGTTGGATCGGTATATAGAACAGCACGGACTTATGTTGCCGGTAATCACATCGGACAATTTTGTGGCTGTTTGTCATTAGTGTCAAAAATCAAGGAGGAGAGTCAATGAAAAGAATAATCCAATTAATAAGTCTTGCAATGGCATGGATCGTTACAACAACTTGTCTCGTGCCGGTGTATACAACTTCTGCTGAAAGTGTGTCGCACCCGAATTTATCAGAGGTTTATACGGATTTGTTTGAAATAGGCTATCAATGGCTCGATCTTCCTGAATCGCGCCTTGTGCTGGAAACGGATGGTTTAGAAGGAGAATACCAAGGATTCAAAGAGGCTCTGTCGGAGTTTGCGGATGAAAAAGATATGACGTTTTATTGTGGCACTCACGTAGAGATGAGGAAGTTGCCGATTTATGAATACGACGACGATGGCAGTTGGGATCGGTTTATGAATCATGATGGCTATCTTGTAAAGGTGGAAGAAAAACCGATTGATGGGCAGATCTATTCGGTTAAAGTTCGAATTTTACTGAATGACCATACAGGTGCAGATGTTGAAGCATACGTCAATTTGAATGATTTATCGTATACGATTGTGCATTGTATGGTGGGTTAAGCGCATACATAAAGACAGGCGTGAGAGTTTCTACTCTCACGCCTGTCTTGTTATATATCTTATTTTTTGAATCCGTCTTTAAGAGATACGGAGCGGTTGAAGACGAGCGCGCCTTCTTTGCTGTCTTTGCTGTCCGCGCAGAAGTAACCGAGTCGCATGAATTGGAACGATTGCGACGGGTCGGCGTTGGCGAACGCCGCTTCGAGTTTACAGCCTTTGAGCACCTCGAGCGAATCGGGATCAAGGCATGCCATAAAGTCTTTGTCCGCCGCATCGGGATCGGGATCGGCAAAGAGCGAGCCATACAAGCGCACTTCCGCGTCAACGGCGGTGCGAGCGTCTGCCCAGTGGATGGTGCCGCGCACCTTGCGACCGTCCGCCGCGTTACCGCCGCGGCTGTCGGGATCGTATTCGCAAAGCACTTCCACAACCTTGCCGTTCTCATCCTTCACGCAACCCGTGCATTTGACGATATACGCCGATTTGATGCGCACTTCGTTGCCGGGGAACAAGCGGCGATAGCCCTTAACGGGTTCTTCCATGAAGTCGTCTTCCTCAACATAGAGATCGCGCGAGAAGGTCAGCGTGTGCGTGCCTGCCTCGGGATCCATCGGATTGTTCTCGATCTCGAAGGTCTCGGTCTTATCCTCGGGGTAGTTGGTGATGGTCAGCTTCAGCGGACGAAGCACCGCCATCGCACGGGTGGCATTGGTGTTGAGATCGTCACGCAGGCATGCTTCCAAAAGCGCATATTCCACGGTGTTCGGCACTTTTGCGACGCCGATGCGGTCAATGAACTCGCGCACGGCGGCAGGGGTATAACCGCGGCGGCGCAAACCGCACAAAGTCGGCATGCGGGGATCGTCCCAACCGCTGACAATGCCGTCTTCAACAAGTTTGCGGAGCTTTCTCTTGGAGAGCACCGTGTAGTTGATGCCCAGACGCGCAAACTCAATTTGACGCGGGTTGGCGTCAAGATCGACGTTTTCCTTCACCCAGTCATACAGCGGGCGATGATTTTCGAATTCGAGCGAGCACAGCGAGTGGGTGATACCCTCCATCATATCTTCGATGGGGTGCGCGAAGTCGTACATCGGGTAGATGCACCACTTGTCGCCTTGACGGTGGTGGTGCGCGTGGTTAATGCGATAAATCGCAGGATCGCGCATGTTGAAGTTGCCGCTGGCAAGATCGATCTTCGCGCGAAGCGTCATCGCGCCGTCCTCAAACTCACCCGCACGCATGCGTGCGAACAAATCGAGGCTTTCCTCCATCGGGCGATCACGATACGGGCTGACAGCAGGGTGGGTGAGGTCGCCGCGGTTTTCGCGCATTTCCTCGGGAGTCAATTGGCAAACGTAGGCAAGACCTTTTTTGATAAGACCCACCGCGAGATCGTACATCGTGTCGAAATAATCCGACGCGTAGTAGAAATGCTCGCCCCAGTCATAGCCGAGCCAATGAATGTCTTCTTGGATCGCTTCGACGTATTCGACATCTTCCTTTGTGGGGTTGGTGTCGTCCATGCGCAAATGGCACACACCGCCGTATTTTTCTGCCGTGCCGAAATCAATGCACAGTGCCTTCACGTGACCGATGTGCAGATAGCCATTGGGCTCCGGAGGAAAACGGGTGTGCACGGTTTTGCCGTAGCAACGACCGCCTTCTTGAAGCTCTTCGTCGATGATCTCGTGAATAAAATTGGACGGACGCGAAGCTTCCGTGATGATTTTTTCTTCTTCCATGGATAAATCCTCCTTAACTCAACTTCTCGATCGCCGCGTCAATGCGAGTCATCACGCGTTCCACGCCGAGAAGTTGCATGATCGCGCAAAGATCGGGGGTGTTGCGGCGGCCGGTGATCGCCAAACGAACGATGGTGCTGACGTCGCCGACGTGACCTTTGAAGTCTTCGGGATGTTTTTTGTATTCTTTCACTTCGGGGCAGAAGCCGAGAGCGGGGCAAAGTGCTTTGAGCGTATCAAACCACGCTTGTTTGTCCGCTGCGGGATCGTAAACCTCTTTGTAAGCTGTGAGAACCGCCGCGGCATCTGCAGGGTTGAGGTTTTCGGGGAGTTCCCACTCGCTATCAAAGCCGTCGTCAAAGAAATACGCGGCGTATTCGGCAGCGTCGCCCCATTTTGCCATGTCCTTGCGGGGTTTCGGGCCGCCGCGATCGATGGCGAAAATGCCTGTCGTGAACGCGCGATCGGCGTTGAGTTTTTCATAAAATGCGGGGTCGTATTCTTTCGCCCAATCAAGCACCGCGTCGGCGACGGCTTGCGCGTCCATCGAGGCGATGACGTTTTTACTGACATCGTTGAGTTTGTTCATGTCGAACAACGCGCCCGACACGCTCATTTTCTTCAGGTTGAAGGGGAACGCACTGCGCGGAGCGTCGGGGTTGCAACGGCGCCAATCTTCGAAGTCGCTGTTGGCGATGGTCAGCAAATATTCCAGCACGCTGTCCGCGGGATAACCTTGCTGTGCATAGAAATGCATCGCCGCTTCGGGATCTTTGCGCTTGGACAGTTTGCGCTTGCCGCCGTTTTCTTCTTTCATAATCGGGCTGACGTGCGCGTATTTCGGCGCTTTGAAGCCGAGCACACGGAAGAGCTGCAAATGCTTCGGAACGGAGGAAATCCATTCGTCGCCGCGGATGACGTGGGTGGTGCGCATCAAATGATCGTCCACCGCGTGCGCAAAGTGATAGGTCGGCACGCCGTCGGATTTGAGAAGCACGATGTCCTCGTCGTTTTCGGGCATTTCGATTTTACCTTTGATCATGTCGTCAAACGCAATGCGGCGGCTTTCGTCGCCGGGAGAGCGCAAACGCACAACGTACGGATCGCCGTTTTGCACGCGCGCGAGCGCTTCATCGATCGACAGTTCACGGCATTTCGCGAATTGACCGTAATAGCCCGTGCGGCATTTTTGTGCTTCCTGTTGCTCTCTGGCGGCAAGGCGCTCTTCCTCCGAGCAGAAGCAGGGATAGGCAAGACCTTGCTCGACGAGTGATTTGACATACACGTGGTAAATGTCCACGCGAGCGGATTGTTGATAAGGAGCGTAATCGCCTTTGACAACGCCGGGGGCAACAAAGCCTTCATCAAGCGTCAAGCCGTAGGTGTTGAAACCCGACAAAATATCGTCGGCACCGCCTTCGACTTCACGCTTCTTGTCGGTGTCTTCCAAACGGAAGTAAAACAAGCCGTCCGTCGATGAAGCGGTCAAACGGTTGATCATCGCGGTGAAGAATACACCGAGGTGCAAATAACCCGTCGGGCTCGGCGCGATACGCGTCACACGCGCGCCTTCTTTCAGATTGCGAGCGGGATAACGCTCTTCAAGCTGCTCGGGGGTGGTCACGACATCGGGGAACATCGCGGCGCTGAGCTGCTGTAATGTACTCATAGTTGGATTCCTCCTACTGAATTCTCGTTCAAACATGTATTATTTTATATTTTTATATTGAAAAAGTCAATCATCAATGGTAAAATAGGGGGACGAAACAGAGATTTTTTCGTGTTTGGAGGCATTTTTTACCATGAACTATACTTTTTCCGACGGTTTGCGCGATTTGGCGCCTTCCGCGATTCGTGAAATTTTGAAATATGCAAGTGTTCCCGGTGTGGTGGCGTTGTCGGCTGGCAACCCCGCTCCCGAAGCATTCCCCGTGGACGCGATCGCGTCGATCTCCGAAAAACTCTTGCGCGAGCGTCCGATCGATGTGTTGCAATACGGTGCCACCGAGGGTTATCAACCCCTGCGCGACCATTTGAAAGCGTACCTCAAATCGAAATATGCCATCGGCTGTGACGATGACGAGATTTTGATCACGTCGGGTGCGCAACAGGTGATGGAACTTGTTACCAAAACGGTTTGCAATCAAGGCGATGTCGTCATCGCCGAAAGCCCGAGTTTCATTGGTTCGCTCAACTCGTTCCGTGCGCTCGGCGTCAAACTCGTCGGCGTTCCCGTTGAAGCGGACGGCATGGATATTGATGCGCTCGAAGCCGCTCTCAAAGCCAATCAAAATGTGCGTTTCATCTACACGATCCCGAATTTCCAAAATCCCGCCGGTGTCACGATGAGCCTTGAAAAGCGTCAACGTCTGTATGCCCTTGCCAAGGCGTACGGCGTGCTGATCGTGGAAGACAACCCCTACGGCGATCTCCGTTTTGCGGGCGAGGATGTGCCCTCGATCAAATCGATGGACGACGACGGCGTTGTGGTGTATGCGGGTAGCTTCTCGAAAGTGCTGTCGTCGGGCATGCGCGTCGGCTATGCGCTGGCGAACAAAACCCTCCTTGCGAAGATGATCGTCGCCAAGCAAGGCGAAGATGTTCATACGACGCAATGGGCGCAAATGGTGTGCCATGAGTTTATGGTGAATTACGACTTCGAAGCGCATCTGGAGAATTTGCGCACGATTTATAAGAAAAAAGCCGACCTGATGATGGATCTGCTTGACGAACATCTGGTGCCGGCCGGTATCAAATACAATCGTCCCGAGGGCGGTTTGTTCATCTGGTGTCAGCTTCCCGAAGGCGTCGACATGGCAGAATTTTGTACCAAAGCCGTCAAAGAACATAAGGTGGCGGTCGTGCCCGGCTCGGCATTCAATGTCGAGGGCGAGCATCTGCAGACCTTCCGCGTGAATTTCTCCACCCCAACGGATGACGCGATGCGTGAGGGCGTTGCGCGTTTGGGTGCGTTTGCAAAAGAGTATATCAAATGAGGAGACCTTGAATTATGTCTGAACAACAAGAGATCGTGCGCCGTAAGCGCGCGTTAAGCTGTATCCAACCGACGGGCACCCCGACGCTCGGCAACTATCTCGGTGCATTGCGCAACTGGGTCGCGATGCAAGATGAGATGGATTGTTGCTACGCGGTGGCGGATCTGCATTCCATCACCGTGCGTCAAGAACCCGCCAAGCTTCGTCAACAAATCAAAGAGATGTTTGCGCTGTTGATTGCGATCGGTCTCGATCCCGAGAAAAACGTCATTTTTGTGCAATCGCAAGTGCCGCAACACGCGGAGCTTGCGTGGTTGCTGGCATGCAACACGCAATTCGGCGAACTGTCCCGCATGACGCAATTTAAGGATAAATCGCAAAAGCATGCCGATAATATTAACCTTGGCTTGTTTGCATATCCGACCTTGATGGCGGCGGATATTTTGCTGTATCAACCCGATTACGTGCCGGTCGGTGCCGACCAAAAGCAACATTGCGAATTGGCGCGCGATATTGCGGGTCGTTTCAACAATCTGTACGGCAACACCTTTGTGGTGCCCGAACCGTATATCATGAAGGCCGGCGCACGTGTGCGTTCGCTTCAAGATCCGACGAAGAAGATGTCCAAATCCGACGAAAACCAAAACTCCTTTATTTCGATGAAGGATGATCGCGACACGATTCTGCGCAAATGTAAGCGCGCCGTCACCGACAGTGAAGCGTGCGTGCGTTACGCCGACGGCAAGGACGGCATCAACAACTTGATGGAGATGTATGCCGCTGTTACGGGCAAGAGCTATGAAGAGATCGAGCGCGAGTTTGACGGTCGCGGTTACGGTGATTTTAAGGTCGCGGTCGGCGAAGCAATCGCGGATGAGCTGGCACCGATCCAAGCGCGTTTCGACGAGCTGATGAAAGACAAAGCTTACCTCGAAGAGATGATGAAAAAAGGTGCCGACACCGCGTCGCACATCGCGTATCGCACGCTGTCGAAAGCGAAGAAAAAGATGGGCTTTGTTCTTTGAACAACGACTGCGTCATAAGATTTTGATATAAAGGGGGATTAACATCATGAAGATCCTGGTTATCATGACGGGCGGCACGATTGGCTGTGTGCGAAACGGCGATTGGATCATGCCCGATGAAATGCGGACATACGTCTTGCTCGATCATTATCTCCAAAAATATAAAGATACGGATGTGGAATTTGAAACCGTCGTGCCTTATACGACTCTCAGTGAGCAACTGTCTCATGAACATTTGAATAAATTGATCGCATGCATCCGCGAGCATAAAGATAACGGCTACGCCGGCATCATCGTCACGCACGGCACCGACACCTTACAATATACCGCTTCGGCACTCAACTTTGTGTTCGGCGTGAACACGTTACCGATCGTGCTCGTGTCAAGTAACTATCCGCTGGATGATCGCCGCGCCAACGGTCATCGCAACTTTGCGGCGGCGGTATCGTTCATTCGCTCTCGCATCGGTAAAGGCACGTTCGTCAGTTACAAAAACTCCGATTTGGTGACACGTTTGCATCGCGCTTCGCGTTTGCTGACTCATCCCGAAAACGGCGACGAGCTGTACAGCGTCGACCGTGCACCCTATGCGGTTTGCGAGGATGACGTGATCATCAAAAATACGGCGTACCGTCGCGGCGGCAGCAGTGGCGAAACGTTTGAAAACGCCGTGTTTTCGGAGGATGCCGGAGTGTTGACGATTATGATGCGCCCCGGCGAGGTCTACCCGTACGACCTCGATCGCGTGAAAGCGGTTCTCATTCGCCCGTATCATTCCGGTACGCTTCACACCGAAAGCGGTAGCTTCCGTGCCTTCTGCAAACGTGCCGCTGAGAAAAACGTTCTGGTCTTTTTGATCGATATATCGCACGGCGAAAGCCGCTACGCAAGCGCAAAACTGTACGAAGAACTCGGTTTGACGGTTTTGCCGATGTCGGCGTTTGTCCCGATGTATATGAAATTGTGGTTGGCGGTCAGCCTCGGCGAAGATGTGAAGAGATTTGCTCTCAAACCGCTTGCCGAAGAATTTTCAACAGATGATTTCTAAAAAACAAAAATCCGCAGATGACTCTGCGGATTTTTTTTATTGAATTGTAAAATGAATCAAAGGAGCAGGTGTAGGGGTGTGACTGTCGATGGTGATTGCCTCAAGAAACGCTTGCTTGGCGGTTTCGAGCAACGCTTCATCGGAAGTATACAACGCCGCGAGCGGTTCGTTTTCAGCAATGCTATCGCCTGTTTTGACAAAGAGCACCAAACCGGCACCCATGTCAATTGCGTCGTCTTTTTTGGCACGTCCTGCGCCGAGAAGCGTGCAAACACGTCCGACGGCTTCGGTGTCGGTTTTGGTGATGAAACCGCTTTTAGGAGCGTTTACAAGCAAACAATGAGGCGCGAGCGGCAACACGTTCGGATCATCGATCACAGAACTGTCTCCGCCTTGTGCATCGATCATGGCGCGAAGCTTCTCAAGTGCTTGTCCGTTCATGAGTGCTTCCTCTGCGGTTGCGCGGCAAACGGATTCCTTGCCGCATCCTGCCATTTGGAGCATATGTGTCACAATGGTCAGCGAAAGCTCCGTCAAATCGGCAGGGCCGTTGCCTTTGAGCGTGGCGATTGCTTCGCGTACTTCAAGTGCGTTGCCGACCGCGTTGCCGAGCGGACGGTCCATATCGGTGATCAACGCGCGCACCTGACGCCCGTGATGGGTGCCGATGGCCACCATCGCTTCGGCGAGTGCCGCCGCGTCTTCGGGCGTTTTCATGAAGGCGCCGCTTCCTGCTTTGACATCGAGCACCAGCGCTTTGGCGCCGCTGGCGAGCTTTTTGGACATGATGGACGAGGCGATGAGTGAGAGGTTATCCACCGTGCCCGTCACATCCCGCAAGGCATACAGTGCTTTGTCGGCGGGGGCGATATCACCGCTTTGCGCGATAACACACAAGCCGTGCTCTTTTACGATTTGTGTAAATTGTCCTTTTGTCAACGTGGTTTGAAACCCGTCAATGGATTCGAGCTTATCGATCGTGCCGCCCGTGTGACCGAGTCCGCGACCCGACATTTTCGCGACTTTTAAGCCGCAAGCCGCGGCAAGCGGTGCGACCACCAACGTAGTTTTATCGCCGACGCCGCCTGTTGAATGCTTGTCAACGGTAAAGCCGTCGATGTCGGACAAATCCGCCACGTCGCCGCTGTGCATCATGGCATCGGTCAATACGGCGGTTTCGTGTTTGTCCATGCCTTGAAAGCAAATCGCCATCAAAAGCGCCGCGCTGTGATAATCGGCGACATTGCCGTTTTTCACGCCGTCGATCCAAAAGCGGATTTCCTCGTCTGACAAGACCTCACCGCGTTTTTTCTTTAAAATGATATCATACATCGTCATTGATTATCTCTCCAATCGAAAGGCGTGCGGCAACAGTTCGCCGAGCGTGACGGTATCACCGTTTGCGAATACAATCGGGAAATCGTCGCCGCAAAATTCGGCAAGTGCCTGACGGCAAATGCCGCAGGGCATGCACGAAGCCTCGGCGTTTTCGCCGACATTGCCGCCGACGATACAAAGTGCTTCAAATCGTTGCACACCCGCCGCAATCGCGCAGTACAGTGCTACACGCTCCGCACAGCAGGTCAAACCGTACGACGCGTTTTCAACGTTGCATCCTGTGTATACAACACCGTTGTCTCCGAGAAGGGCGGCGCCGACCGTGAATTGCGAATAGGGAGCATAAGCGTTTTGTCGTGCGGCGGTTGCCGCATCGATCAAAGAGGAATATGCCGTCATATCATCAACTCCTTTGCAAAGCTTGTGCCGCTGTCGGGCGCGGTAACTCTCAAAAGCTCCGCGACCGTCGCGCCGATGTCGGCGAACGAATCACGCGTTCCGAGGTTAACACCGTGCTTGAGCGTTTTACCGTAAATCAGAAGCGGCACACATTCGCGTGTGTGATCCGTGCCTTTGAACGCTGGATCGCATCCGTGATCCGCTGTCAGGATCAACACATCCTCGTTTCGCATCGCGCCGAGAAAATCGAACATCGCCGTGTCCAGTTCGTTCAAAGCGGCGGTATAGCCGTCGACATCGCGTCGATGACCGTACACCATGTCGAAATCCACAAGATTCACAAAGCATAGCCCTTCAAACTCCTCGCGCATCACCGCAAGCGTTTTATCAATTCCGTCACGGTTGTTTTCGGTGCGAATGGATTGTGTGATGCCTTTTCCTGCAAAGATGTCGTGGATCTTACCGACGGCGATGACGTGCTTGTCGGCGTTGCAAATGTGATCCAAAATCGTGTCGGCAGGGGGAGTAAGCGAATAGTCGTGGCGGTTGGCCGTGCGCACAAAGCCGCTTTGTGTGTCGCCGATGGACGGACGCGCAATGATGCGTCCGACACCGTGTTCGCCTTGCATGATTGCGCGCGCCGCTTCACAGTCGCGGTACAGTTCGTCAAGCGGCACAATGTCTTCGTGTGCCGCGATTTGCAACACGCTGTCCGCCGAGGTGTACACGATCAGCGCGCCTGTTTTGAAATGTTCTTCGCCGTAATCACGAATGACCGCTGTACCCGAATAGGGTTGATTACACAAAATATCACGACCGAATGCGATTTTTAATCGGTCGAGAATCTCGGGTGGAAATCCGTCGGGATAGGTGGGGAGAGGTGCGCGACTTGTCAGTCCGCAAAGCTCCCAGTGTCCGATGGTGGTGTCTTTGCCCGCTGACGCTTCTTGCAGTCTGCCGAAGCTTGCTGTCGGGCGTTCGACGGGAAGCTCACCCGCCACGCCGTCAATATTGAACAAGCCCATTGTGCGCAACACAGGCAACCGCAACTTGCCGCTTTGCTGACACGAGCGAAGCGTGTTGGCGCCTTCGTCGCCGAACAAGGCGGCGTCCGGCGCGTTGCCGATGCCGAAGCTGTCCGCCACGATCCAAAATATGCGTTTTACCATATTCCTCAATCCTTTGTCAAAGCGGTCACAGCGCCCGATGTGCCGATGCGGTCGCATCCCGCTTCCAAATATGCTTCCATGTCTTTGCGTGTGCGAATGCCGCCCGCCGCTTTGATGCAGACGCCTTTGGAAATATGCGCTTTGAAAAGCACAATGTCGTCAAGCGTTGCGCCGCCTGTGCCGAACCCTGTGGAAGTTTTGATGAATTCCGCACCCGCGTCGCTGACACAACGACAAAGGGCGATTTTTTCCTCCTCGGTCAAATAGCAGGTTTCGATGATGACTTTCAGGAGCTTGCCTCTGCACGCCTCTTTCACGGCGCGAATTTCGGCGGTGATGTCGTCGAAGCGTCCTTCTTTGGCGTCGCCGATTGCGATTACCATGTCGATTTCATCCGCGCCGTTTGCGACTGCGTCGGCGGTTTCGGCGACCTTTGTCGCGGTTGTTTGATAGCCGAGCGGGAATCCGATCACGGTGCAAATCGTGAGTTCGTCTCCGAACGTCTTTTTCACAACGTCGATGAAACGCGGGGGAATGCACACGCTGGCGGTTTTGTGCGCCGCCGCTTCTTTGCACAGCTTGAGAATGTCGTCGGTGGTCGCGGTGGGTTTGAGCAACGTGTGATCCACACGCGAGAAAATATACGATGTATCCATGATCGGATGCCTCCTTATCGGTTTGCTTATATTCAGTATAACACAGTTTTTTCGGTATAGCAAACGATACCTATTGTACCGTTTGAAAAAATATGCTATACTGTCGTGAGAAAGGGAGGTGACACACCGTGACCGAATGTCAGCGCATCGAGCGCACCATCATCAAAACCTATCGTAAAAGCATTTGGCAACCGTTTGTCGGGGCTGTGAAGGATTATGAATTGCTTTCGCCCCATGACCGCGTCGCGGTGTGCATTTCGGGCGGCAAGGATTCTCTTCTGCTTGCCAAATGTATGCAGCAACTTCACCGCCACAGCGAATTTCCGTTTGAACTGACCTTTTTGTGCATCGATCCCGGCTATACGCCCGCCGATCGCGCGCAACTGGAATCGCTCGGTGCGGCGCTTGAACTGCCGCTTGTCATCGAAGATGTGCCGCTGTTTCGCGTGGTGCAGGAACAGAGCGAAGGTTCGCCGTGCTATTTGTGTGCGAGAATGCGCCGCGGCTGGTTGTATAAATTGGCGCAAAAGCACGGTTGCAATAAGATTGCGCTCGGACATCATCGCGACGATGTGGTCGAAACCGCTCTGATGAGTATGGTTTACGGCGCGGAAGTGAAAACGATGGTGCCGAAGATCAAAGCCGAAAATTATGAAGGCATGGAACTGATTCGTCCGCTGTATGCGGTTGCGGAACACGACATCAAGCTGTGGAAAGCGAACAGCAATCTTGCGTTTTTGCACAGCGGCTGTCCGTTGTCCGAGACGGGGTGCGGCGGTTCGAAGCGACAGGAAACCAAAGAACTGGTGGAACACATGCGTAAACTCAATCCGCAAGCGGATGCGCAACTGTTTCGCAGTCTGCACAACGTCAACATCGCCATGCTTCCCGGTTATCGCGAAGGAGACGGCAAACCGCTTATCACCTTTGCACAACGATATAAGGAGACTCAGTCATGAATGAACAGTTTGAACGCACCGCCATGCTCGTCGGTGAGGAAGCGGTTGCGAAATTAAACAACGCCTCGGTTGCCGTGTTCGGTGTCGGCGGCGTCGGGTCTTATGCGGTGGAAGCACTTGCCCGCGCAGGTGTCGGACGTTTGTTGCTTGTCGACAACGATGTTGTCAGCGTGTCGAACATCAATCGCCAGCTGATCGCGCTTCATTCGACGGTCGGTCAGCCAAAGGTTGAGGTTGCCGCCGCTCGTGTGCGCGATATTCATCCCGCGTGCAAAGTGGAAACTAAAGCCTTGTTTTATACGCCTGAAACCGCCGATGAAATCGATTTGTCGTCTTTTTCGTATATCGTTGATGCCGTGGATCATGTGCCTGCGAAAGTGGAACTGATCGTGCGCGCTAAAGCGCTTGGTGTTCCTGTTATCAGTTGCATGGGAGCGGGAAACAAACTCGACCCCACGCGCTTTGAAGTGTCGGATATCAGCAAAACCTCCGTGTGTCCGCTGGCGCGCGTGATGCGACGCGAATTGAAAACACGTGGTATCACATCCTGCAAGGTTGTCTATTCCAAAGAAGATCCCGTTGTGCCGCCCGAAGGCGGTCGACGTTTGCCCGCCAGTATTTCGTTTGTTCCGTCGGCGGCGGGACTTGTGCTCGCAGGCGAAGTGATCAAAGATTTGATAAAATGAAAAAATCACCGATTTGCATCTTGCAAATCGGTGATTTTGTTTATCAGTCGATTTTGACTTTGTCTTTGTCGGGGAGGATCGCGTTGAGGAGGATGCCTGCGAGCGAAGCCACTGCCAAAGCGGAAAGGGTGATCGTAACACCGAAGACGGTGAACGTAATGCCGCCCGTCAAACCGAGCGCGCAAACCAAGATGACCGCCGCAACGATCAGGTTACGGCTCTTCGTGAAGTCGACTTTGTTTTCGACAACGTTACGCACGCCGACCGCCGAAATCATGCCGTACAGCATAAAGGAAATGCCGCCGATGACCGCCGTCGGAACAAGGTAAATCAGCGCCGCAAATTTCGGACAGAAAGCGAGAGCCGCCGCAAAGATCGCCGCGATGCGAACCACACGTGGATCAAACACTTTCGAAAGCGCGAGAACGCCGGTGTTCTCGCCGTAGGTCGTGTTGGCGGGTGCGCCGAACAGAGACGCGAGTGTGGTCGCAAGACCGTCACCGATCAAGGTTCTGTGCAAACCGGGATCCTTGACGAAATTCTTGTTGCAGGTGGAGCCGATGGCACAAATGTCGCCGATGTGCTCCATCATGGTTGCCAGTGCAATGGGCATGATTGCGATGATGGAGGAGACGATGAGCGAACCTTGATTTGCCCAATCAATGCCGCCGAACACCGTGCGATCCCAACCGATGGGGAAACCAATCCATGCCGCGTTTTTGAGGCTTTCGAGAGCCGCTACGTCAAACAGTTGGAACGCAGGGTTGCCGCCGAGCGCGATGACATCCTTGAAAGTTTGGTCGATCACTGTGGCGACCGTGCCATCATCGAGGATCACTTCTCTGGCGGTTTCCGAAGCAACAACGGAAACGGGTTCGCCCCAAATCAACGCCAAGATCGCCGCAATCGCACAGGAACCGAGGACACCGAGCAAAATCGGCACAATTTTGAGCATACCCTTGCCCCACACGTTAAAGACCACGATGATGCCGAGTGCCAGCAAGGCAATCAGCCAGTTGGTTTGGCAATTGGAAACTGCCGAGCCTGCAAGACCGAGACCGATCGCGATGATAATCGGGCCTGTCACAACAGGCGGGAAGAATTTCATCACTTTGTTGACACCGACGAGTTTGACAATACCCGCAAGCACCAAATACAGCAAGCCCGCACAGGCAACACCGAGACACGCATACGGCAACAGTTGAGCAGCGGTCATGGCTTCATAGTCGCCTTTTCCTGCTAAATCGGTAATGGCCGCATACCCGCCCAAAAACGCAAAGGACGAGCCGAGGAAGGCGGGGACCTTACCGCCCGTGATCAGGTGGAACAGGAGCGTACCGAGACCCGCAAAAAGCAGGGTGGTGGCAACGTCGAGTCCTGTCAAAAGCGGCACAAGAACGGTTGCACCGAACATCGCAAACAAGTGTTGCGCGCCGAGTGTGATCATTTTCGGTACACCGAGCTGACGGGCATCGTAGATGCCGTTTTCGATGTTGACTTTGGGTCGTTTTGCCATGATTTGAAACCTCCTCATGTAGATATATTATTGTTCCTTCAACTTTTCAATGATCATGCGCGCGCAGTAATAGACATTACCGCCGCCCATTGTGACAACCAAATCGCCCTCTTGCACATTCGCAAGAATGTACTCGGTGATTTCGGGGAACGCGGCGATGTAGACGCCGTTTTGCATTTTATCGGTGATTTGCTCGGAGTGCACATTCCATGTGTTGTGCTCACGCGAGCCCATGATGTCGCTGACGACGGCGGTGTCGGCAAGCGACAGGGCGGCGGCAAACTCGTCAAGATGACGTGCGGTGCGCGAGAAGGTGAACGGTTGGAAAATCGCCCACACATGGTTGTAACCCATGCCTTTGGCGGCAGTGAGTGTTGCTGTGATCTCGGTGGGATGGTGTGCGTAATCATCCACGACGGTCACGCCGTTGTAGGTGCCGAGGAATTCAAATCGTCTGCCTGCGCCGTGGAAATCCGCGACACCGTCAACGATTTGTTCAGTCGTCGCGCCGCAAAGCGTCGCTGCCGCGATCGCTGTCAAAGAATTCAGCACATTATGTTCGCCGGGAACTCCAAGCGCGATATGTGCAAAAAACGCGCCGTTGTGATAGCAGTCGTATTGTCCGTACGATTCGTCAAAGCTGACGTTCTTCGCTTGCCATTCACAGCCGTCCGAAAGACCGCAGGTGACGATCGGTTTGTCGAGACCCTCGACCGCTTGACGTGTGTTTTTGTCGTCGGCGTTGATGACCAATGTGTCACACAGCATCGAGAATTTGCGGAATGACGCGATGACGCCTTCGAGCGACCCGAAATATTCAAGATGATCCGCGTCGACGTTCAAAATGATGCCGACGGCAGGCTTCATTGACAGGTAGTGATCTTGGAATTCGCACGCCTCGCACACCATGATATCCGATTTACCCGCGCGACCGTTCGCGCCGATGAGCGGCAAGCGACCGCCGATGAACACGGAGGGGTCGATACCCGCTTTCAAGAGCGTGTGCGACAGCATGGAGGAGGTGGTGGTTTTGCCGTGCGTGCCCGCGACGGCGACGGTTTTGCCGTAACGTTGCGAGATCTCGCCGAGCAACATGCCGCGTTCAATCGTCGGAATGCCGCGTTCTTTGGCGGCGAGAAGTTCGGGGTTGTCACCGCTGACCGCTGACGTGTAAACGAGAAGTTCACTGTCACCGAGGTTTTCGGCGAAGTGACCTTTAAAAATCGTGATGCCGAGTCCTTCAAGACGGTGAATATTGTCCGATTCGCCCCAATCGGAGCCTGTGATGATATAGCCCATTTCGTGCAAAATTTCCGCAAGCGGACTCATGCCCGAGCCGCCGATGCCGACGAAATGCACGCGGCGAATATGTTCAAGAGAGGATGCCATGATGTTGCCTCCTGTTAATTGAAATTTCTAACTTTTATTATATGGCGAAACGATAAAAAAGAAAAGAGGTTTTTGCAATTTTCTTACAAAAATTCCATGCGGAGTGCAAATCAATTGAAACGTCGTTGACTTTTGTTTGCAGTCGTGCTAGACTTTACTTGATAGTATTTTCCTTTTAGGAGGTAAAAATTATGAGTGAAAAAATCAAAGTCGGCATTATCGGCGTCGGTAGCATTTCCCATTCCCACATTATCGGATATCTTGCGAATCCCAATGTGGAATTGTACGCTTTCTGTGACATCAACGAGGAACAACTCAAGTTCATGGGTGAGAAATACGGCGTTGAGCGCCTTTTCACCAAAGCGGAAGATATGCTTGCGTTGCCCGAGATCGATGCGGTCAGTGTTTGCACCTGGAACGCCGCGCACGCTCCTTGCACCATCGCCGCGCTGAACGCGGGCAAACACGTGCTTTGCGAGAAGCCGATGGCAATGTCCACCGAAGAGGGTCTTGCGATGCAAGAAGCTGCCGAGAAAAACGGCAAATTGTTGATGGTCGGTTTTGTTCGCCGTTACGGTAACGATGCCGCCATCTTGAAGGATTTCATCGACAACGGTCAATTCGGCGAATTGTACTACGCAAAAGCCAACTACCTGCGCCGTAACGGCAACCCCGGCGGCTGGTTCGGCGACAAGCGTTATTCGGGCGGCGGTCCGCTCATCGATCTCGGTGTCCACGTGATCGACCTGGTTCGTTACCTGCTCGGCAATCCGAAACCTGTCTCGGTTTATGCTGTGACGTTCCAAAAACTCTTGGACCGTCCCGGTATCAAAGATAAAGCGGCTTACACGCCCTCGAAAGCGATTCCGGATCTGAAATGCGACGTTGAAGATCTTGCCTCGGCGATCATCCGTTTTGACAACGGCGCGGTGCTCAATGTGGAAGCCAGCTTCAGCCTCAACCTCAAGAAGGATGTCGGCTCGATCGAACTCTTCGGCACCAAAGCGGGCGCGAAGATCGATCCCGAACTCGAGATGTTCACCAACATCAACGATTATATGGCGGATGTGAATCTGTGCATGCCCACGGCGCTTTCGTTTGACGGTTTGTTCACCAACGAGATCGCGCACTTTGTGGACTGCGTCCGCGAAGGCAAAACTTGCGTGTCTCCCGCGAAGGACGGCGTCGAAATGATGCGTATCCTCGATGCGGCGTACGAATCCGCTCGCACCGGTCACGAAGTGGTTCTGTAAGATAAAAAACAAAAAGCGATGCTGTTCATTGGAACGGCATCGCTTTTTTCATTTAAAAGAAGAATTTGCGTTTCATGGCTTCGCGTGCGGGGCGAACGATTCCGAGTACGATCAAAAGACCGCCGAGAATCGCGAGTGCCGCGAGCGGGTAAAACGACCAACCGATAAAACGCTCGTATTCAAACGTGAGGTTGATCAACCATTCCATCAGCGGCATTAACCCGCCGACGGCAAGCATCGCACCGCCTAAAATATAATAGACTCCGCGGCGGACGTATCGAAGCAGTGTCACAACCGCGCTCACGATCAAGCAAACTGCGCCCGCAATCGGCAACGCAAAACTGAAAAACCAATTCCCTTGAGTCGCGAAGGCGATATAGCCGATATACGCGATTCCTGCCGCGAATCCGCACGGCACGAAAATGACGGGATTCGGTTTTCGAAACCACGACGGCAACACCGCCGCTACATATCCGAATACCAGCGCACCGACAACATATCCCGACCACGTGATCGCGCTGTTTAATTGTAAATCACACAGCAAAACCGTGATGATCGGCAACAGCACAAGACCCGTTAACACGATCTGCAGCGCAAAGGAGCGTACATGTTTTTGAGGATAACGACCTTTTGGGTAGATCGGATCGGCGGGCGTGCGCGGGAGGTCGGGATGATACACCACCGTACCGCAAAGAGGGCATACCGCTTCGGTGTCGGCAAGCTTCACGCCGCATTTGATGCAATACATATCGTCATACCTCCTTGTTGGAATTGCTTTCGACTTCGATTTCGAGCCCCATCTCGTGAAGCACCGCATACAGCGCGCGTTCCAAGGCGGGTTCTTGAATCGTTCGGATGAAGTTGATGTTCGTGTAGTCTTGATAGGAGATCACACCGCAGTTGTATGGGGCGGTGGCTTGTACGCCGAGCACAAAATCGATGCGCTCCACATACGGGATCATCGCGTCGGGGATGTGCGCGACGCCGAGGTTGGAAAGCGTCAAACACGATTTGCGCTCGCCGACCGTGTCAAACACCGCTTTCATAACGGCGTTTTTGATAAATAACGGCATGAGACGGACAAAAGGTGTTGTTTCGCTGTTGACGTTGGTGGTGACCTTGGTGCTCATGATTTTGGCGCTGACATCCAATCCCAAACGGTGCTTCACGGCTTGGCAAATTTCTTCAAAACGGTAATGCCCGAGCGAGGGCAAAATTTCGGGTGTCGTGTACAGCACGAAGTTGCGAAGTGTTTTGGCGTATTGCGGATACAAGGTGCGTAAATTCACGGGAATCAACACACGGATGGGCTTGCGTTTCTTTTGTTGCGGAACCTGCTCTTGTTGCATGGTTTGGAGCGCCATCATAAAGGCGGCGCACAAAAATGCGGTTACGCTCACGCCGTAACGATGCGCGGTTTCTACCAATTGTGCGGAAGACACGCGCAAGCAAGTGAGATGTATGTGCTCGCTTGGCTCGGGTGTGCCCGTCAAATGCCAGGCGGTGCGTTCTTTGCGACTTTCGCTCACAGGGCCCGCGATTTTCAAGAAGCAATCCTCAAGCTCGTCGTCGGTCGGAGGTTCCAAGCGTCCGAGAACGCCTTTTTCGGCAGGAATATGCACGCCGTATTTCTGTTGTAAATATTCGGCAACCAAGCTTTTCAGGAAAATCAAGCCGCCGTTGCCGTCGGTCAACGAATGGAAAAATTCCACCGCGATGCGTTTGTTGTAAACAATGACGCGAAATGCACAGGTGAGCGTTTCGTTGTGAGACATGTGACAAAGGGGATAGCTGTATTCCTCACGCACATTCGGTGCTTTTGACAGTTGTTGGAGATAATACCAAAACATACCGCGTCGCAAGCGCACGGCAATGGAGGGAAAGCGTCGGACGGTGATGTCAAGTGCAGATTGCAACACCGTCACATCCACGTCTTCTTTTAAGGTTGCGGAAAGACGGAATACATTGCTCCAATGTTCGCGACGTGCGGCGGGATAAATCTTCGCGGCATTGTCAAGCGGCATCCACCGCAGTTTTTCTTCTCTGACCATCACGTCATTCAAAAACGTGTCAAGCATCGCCAAATCGCGGCGATCTTCCTGCAATCCGTACAGTAAATAGGCGTGCCAGCGTTCGGGGTGTACGATCAGCTGGCTTTTGCATCCCGCCTCCAGCAATTTTTGATGCATTTGCGTGGCGTCGTCGAGCATGATCTCGTCGCCGCCGACAAAGATCAAAGAAGGCGGTATGTCGCTTACATCCGCAAACAAAGGGGATACGAGCGGATCGGTTTTGTCTGTCGTGTAGCTCTCGGAGTAAAAGCGAAGCAGTTCTGCGGTCATGTTCGGATCGTTGTCGCGGTTTTTCTCATACGACTCTCCCGAAGCGGTGTGATCCGTCCAAGGGGATATGGCGATAATACCGCAAGGAAGCGGCATCGATAAAGCTTTCAGTTTTTCACAAAGCACGTAGCAAAGACCGCCGCCTGCGCTTTCACCGCAAAGTGTGATGCGGTCGGGGGTGTAGCCTTTTTCGAGCAGATAACGATACGCTTCGACGGCGTCGTCCAAAGCGGCAGGGAAAGGGTGCTCGGGAGCCAAGCGATAGGCGGCGCAAAACACGCGTGTCCCGGTTTGAGCGCACAAAATCGATCCCGCACCGATGGCGTAATGCAGATCGCCGCAGACATAGCCGCCGCCGTGTAAATACAGCAACACGCCTTGCCGACGTTCGTCGCGCGGCAACAACCATGCGCCTGTAAACGAATCAAAGCGATGCTGTTTCACGGTGATTTGCGTGCGGAATTTGTTGCTCATCAAATCGCCGAGAAGTGCTTGCCCTTTGCGAATCGATGTCAACGACAGTGTGTTGAGCAACGGTTTGGAAAGCGCCAATTGCTTGCGGAGCATAGAGGCAGAAATCGGCATTTCGCTCGTCTCCTTTCCGATTTTTATTTAGTATACCATATACAATACTGTTTGTGCAAGTATTGAAAACGAGATTGCTTAAGAAAAAGAACCCGATCGATGATATTCATCGATCGGGTAATATTAAATTTGATCGAGCAAAGCAGAAGCAATGTTGAAATACACGATCAGAGTCAAAGCGTCGACAATCGTGGTGATAAACGGACTCGCCATGACAGCAGGGTCGAGCTTGATTTTTTTGGCAAGCATCGGAAGCGAACAGCCGATCACCTTGGCAAACAGCACCGCCACGATCAGCGTTACCGAGATGACCAAAGCGACCATCGGATCTTCTACGTGGTCAACAAACAGCATCTTAAGGTAGCTGACGATGGCAAGTGTCGCGCCGCACAACAGTGCCACGCGGAATTCTTTCCAAATCACGCGGAACATATCGGAAAATTCGATTTCGCCGAGAGAAATACCGCGTGTGACTGTGACGGATGCTTGCGAGCCGCTGTTGCCGGCAGTGTTCATCAGCATCGGTACGAGTGTAGCAAGTATGACCATTTCTCCGAGCGCCTCTTCGTATGCACTCATGATATAGCCCGAAATGGTGGCGGCGAGCATGAGGAGCGTTAACCACGGAATACGCGTCAGGAAGATTTTCCAAGCACTTGTCTTCAAATACGGTTTGTCATTCGGACTGATAGCCGCCATCTTTTCGATGTCTTCGGTTGCCTCTTCTTGCAAAACGTCGATCGCGTCGTCAACGGTAACGATGCCGACCAGGCGGTTTTCCGCGTCGACAACGGGAAGTGCCAAAAAGTCGTATTTGTTAAACAATTGTGCGGTCGTTTCCTGGTCTTCGTGGGTGGTAACGCTGATCACGTTGTCTTCCATGATCTCCTCGACAAGCGCGTCGCTGTCGGACAACAGCAGCGTTTTGGCGGTGACCATGCCGACCAAGGTACGGTCGTTTTCGGTAACATAACAGGTGTAGATCGTTTCCTTGTCGACACCCGTTCGACGGATGCGCATAAACGCGTCCTCAACGGTCATGTCGCGGTGCAAACGAACAAACTCGGTGGTCATCATGCTTCCTGCGCTGTCGTCGGGGTATTGCAGGATTTGGTTGATGCTGCGGCGCATATCGGCGGGGGCGACCGCCAAAACACGTTGCACGACGCTCGCAGGCATTTCTTCGATCATATCGACGGTATCGTCGATGTACAATTCGTCGAGCACTTCTTTGAGCTCACGGTCGCTGAAAACCTTGATGAGATGTTCTTGTGCGTCGCTTTCAAAATAGGCAAACACCTCGGCGGCGTCCTCTTTGGGGAGGATGCGAAAAACGAGAGGCAATTTGCTTTCGGGAAGTTCCTCGAGCAACTGTGCGATGTCGGCGGGGTTGAGTTCCGCAAACACTTCCCGAAGCTCTAAATAGCGACGGCTTGCGAGAAGATCATTCATTTGCTCAAGCAACAACTCGAATTGTTTTTCTTGGTTGTTCATGTTTGATCTCTCCCTTCGTAAATGGTGATGGGAGCAGACAAAGCGTTATGACAAGAGTGCGACATGGATGCCGCACTTACGTTGTCGAGGAGGCTTTGTACTGCCGCTGTTGGACGGATCCATGCTGTTCACTCCTTAATTTTATATATTATACAGTATGTACCTTGTTATTTTACCGCGATGCACAAGGTCTTGTCAACATTGTAGAAAAATTTTTTTAGAAATTTTCTGTTTATGTCTTTTCGCCGCGTGAATTTCGTGGTATACTGATAAAAAATACGCAAAATCGTCAAAGGAGGTCGAAGGCATGCGCAAAGAAAAATCATGCGGCGCGCTTGTGGTGCGTCGCGGCGAAGATCAACCTCAAATTCTGCTGATCAAACACAACGGCGGCCATTGGGCGTTCCCGAAAGGACATGTGGAGGCGGGCGAAACCGAAGAACAAACCGCCCTTCGTGAAGTGAGAGAAGAAACGGGACTGGATGTGAAACTCGACACACGTTATCGTGAAATGGTGACGTTTTCGCCTGCACCGCGTACGATGAAAGATGTGGTGTATTTTGCCGCAACGGTCGTCAGCGGCAAAGAACGTCCGCAACTTTCGGAAGTCAGCGATGTTCGCTGGGTACCGTTCTCAGAAGCCGAACGGTACATCACGTTTGACAACGATCGTCATTTGTTCTGCAAAATGCGCCGTTTTATTGATGAAACGCACTTGCTTGGTTAAGAAACCGAAAATTAACGGAGGATTCCCGTTTTGGGAATCCTCCGTTTTGTTTTTTTATTCTTTGTTCAGCTCGGCGAGAATGTCGTCAACAGTCCAGTCACTCGAGGGTGTCGGCGCTTCGTCGGGCATCTCAACATCCGCTTCGACTTCTTCGACAACGGTGTCTTGAATGGATTTTTGAACAGGTTCTTGAACGGGTTCTTCGTTTTCAACGATATCCGAAAGAATAGGGAGCTTATCATCAATCGAAAACGGAGGATCAAGCGGTTGACGCTCTTTTTCAGGCGTGACCCAAGCCATGCCGTCCTCGTCGGTTGCGGTGGGAGCATCCTCCTGAGGCAAGGCGATCGGTTGTGCGTTGTCTTCCGTTTGGCGTGTGAACGCTTGGATGAACGCGACCGACAATGCCAAAAGACCGAACATTGCGTCAACGATCACAATCAGCATGGATTCGATCGAAATGCCGTTGATCAATTGATACACGGCGTAAGGCAACGACGAGAGCGAACCGATCGCCGCAAACAACGAGAAGATAAAGAGCATGTTGCGCGGCGGTTTACCGATGCCTGTGAGCAAACGTGCGAATTGCAAAAAGAAGAGCGAACCCGTAACGAGTGCCGCCAAATCGAAGAAGCTGACACTCAAATCGATGGTGCTGGCATTGGAGATTTCGTAGCGTGCCAAACGGAGCCACATCCAAACAACCGGGCTGAGTGCCAGCCAGTCCATTGCCGTGCGGTTAACATTGGATTTTGACATCCAGCAAAAACCGCGAGTGATCAGGAACAAACCCGATACAATGCCGAAAATCAGCGAGAAAATCAGCGTATACAGATCCGCTTGGTTGACAACAGCGGCGTTGGGAGGAGGCGTTTTGCCGTAAACCGTCCAACAAAACACATCAAGCACAACCGACATCACAAGTAAAGCGCCGCAAAGAGTTGTGAACCAACCGAACAGCGGTTGCGGTGCGTCCTCGAGCAAAACGACGGGTGCTTTTTTGGAAAATCCGAGGATTGCTGCACACGCCATCGAGACAAGTGTGAAAACGATCAAGAAATCGGCGAGAGGAAGTCCCGCTAAAGAGATTTGCGGCATCATCTCGTTGACGATGCGCAAAACCATGAGGCATGCCGTTGCAACAACGGTGAGACAACAGGCGATCTTACGTGGCATAATGATAGCACGACCTTTCTGAGAGATCAGCGTTCACTCAAGGGAGTATACGGTTGATCGGGCATGACCGATTTATAAGCGGGGCGGATGATGCGACGGCAGGTGTACAGCTCTTCCATGCGATGGGCGCACCAACCGGGCATACGCGCAACGGCAAAAATCGGGGTGAAGAGTTCGGGCGGAATGCGCAGTGCGCGATACACAAGGCCCGAATACATATCGACGTTCGCACAAAGCGCTTTATCAATGCCGCGCTCTTGTGCGAGGACGTCGGGAGCGAGTTTTTCGATCAATTCCAACAGGCGGAATTCGGGGCCGAAGCCTTGTTTTTCTGCGAGCGGATATGCCGTCTTTTTGAGAAGTACGGCGCGGGGATCGGACATGGTGTAAACCGCGTGACCCATGCCGTAGATCAAGCCGCTGCCGTCACCGGCTTCGCCGCGTGCGATCTTGCACAGGAAGGCGCGCACTTCGTCTTCGTCTTCCCAGTCTTTGACGTTTTGCTTGACAACGTTTTGCATTTCGGTGACCTTGGCGTTCGCGCCGCCGTGACGCGGGCCCTTCAAAGAGCCGATCGCCGCACCGATGGCGGAGTAAATGTCGGTACCCGACGAACTGAGCACGCGTGTGGTAAAGGTCGAGTTGTTACCGCCGCCGTGTTCGGCGTGAAGCATCAAGCACAGGTCGAGGAGTTTCGCCTCTTCTTGGGTGTATTGCGAGTCGTCGCGCAAGCTGTACAAAATCGACTCTGAGGTGGACAAACCGTCTTTAAAAGGATGGAACACCATGATGTCGTTGTCATAGTAGCGACGTTTGACTTGATACGCGTAGGTCATGATGGTCGGCACAGACGCGATGAGCTGAATGGATTGCTGAAGCGTGTTCTCCATCGAAGTGTCATCGGGGTTGTCGTCATAGGAATACAGCGTCATGACCGCACGCGCCATTTTGTTCATGATGTTGGGCGAGGGGGCCTTGAGGATGGTGTCCTCTGCGAAATATTCCGGCAAATCGCGATAAGACGACAGGAGGTCTTGGAAACCTTGCAACTGCTCTTTGGTGGGGAGCTTACCGAACATCAAAAGCCACACGGTTTCTTCGAAACCGAAGCGGTTTTCGGCTTGGCAACCTTCCACAAGATCGTTGATGTCAATGCCGCGGTAAATCAAGCGACCGGGAACAGGGGCTTTTTCGCCTTCGTTCATGACATAGCCGTGCACGTTGCATATTTTGGTCAAACCTGCCATAACGCCGCTTCC
Source organism: Acutalibacteraceae bacterium (assembly GCA_045637645.1). GTDB lineage: Bacteria > Bacillota > Clostridia > Oscillospirales > Acutalibacteraceae > RGIG1959. The sequence goes on from JAZTZV010000053.1 coordinate 85,048, forward strand.
GTCGGCGTTACGCAGTCCGCGTTTGATTTCGGTTTTGTTGCGCGATGCATCGATACTGGTATTTTTTTGAAGCTCGGCGCATAAATCTTCTAATGTGGTGCGAGAAAAGTTGCGTTCTGAAGTAACCAAATTGTCTTCCTCCGTTCAGGGTATATATGTTTTATTATAAAATGATAGGTCGCTCTTGTCAAGTAAAAGCCACGAGAAAGGATGATAAGAATGAAAGGATATGCTGTTTTGGCGGCGCTGACTGCGTGTGTGCATGTACTGATCCCCGTTTTGCTGTTGGAGCCTGCTTCCGACCGATCTGTCATACAGTCCGAATCTTCGCAAGTTTCGGTGCAACACACGGCATCGACACAAACAAGTCTGTTTGATACATCCGCGCTGGCGATGTACGAAACAATGGGCATTGTTGCACCCGATGCGCCGCTCGAAGCGGTTAAAGCGGTGTATGTTGCCAATTACACACAATTTCAATATCAGAAACTCGCCAACAAACAGGAGCAAGCGGATGTCGTCAGTACGACTATGGAGTTTCCGACTTGTTACACCGAAGCATATTGGAAAGAACAATGGGGTGAGGCGTATGACGAACGGTATGGGCGGTTTCAAGAGGCGATGACAGCCGTTCAAGGACAATGTATCTTGTATGAGGATCAACCGATCATGGCGTTGATTCATACCATGAACACAGGGAATACCGAGGATGCATCGGTGCTGTTTGATATGTCGATTCCGTATTTGAAATCGGTTGCCAGTCCGGCGGATGCTGCTTCCACCGCGATGATTTCTTCGGTCGCTGTGCCGCTCGAGCAAGCACGCGAAACATTGAAGAAGCTATGCGGCGCGGCGGTTGATGAGAAGGCAGAGACGTGGTTTTCAGATGTACAAACAACGACTCAAAAGACGGTCAAATCGCTGAAAATCGGTTCTGTTTCGATGTCGGGTGAACAGATTCGTCAAGCATTTTCTTTGCCGTCAGCGGCATTTGAGGCAGCGGTGCAGGGGGATCAAGCGGTGTTTACGGTTTACGGAAACGGACATTTTGTCGGTTTAAGTGTCACAGGTGCGTGTGCAATGGCGCAAGACGGTCAAACCTACGAACAAATTTTAAAGCATTATTACCGTGGCGTCACCATACAATGAAAAAGCACAGGCATTTGCCTGTGCTTTTTAGGTTTATTTTTCCCAGCCTGTGAGACGACTGACTGTGTCGATCAGCACGCCCGCGCAACGGTAATGTGCGCGTTGGTTCGGGTGAGAGCAAGCACCCGTCTCACGTTCCATTTCATAAACGCTTTGGAACGGCATGTACTCAATTGCGGGATCCTCGAAGGACTCCAATGTTTCGCGAATAGCGTCGTGGAAATCGATCGCCATCATGCCGTAGCACCAAATGATTTTGGCGTTCGGGTACACCTCGCGCAACCGTTGAACAAAGGATTTGACACCGTCACGGAATGCTTGCGGATTCACGGGATTGTCTTCGCCCGCCGTGTCGTTCGTGCCGGCGTTCACAACCACCACATCGGGTTGATAGGTGCTGTGATCCCAAGCTGTCGGGTTGGAAATCGTGGTGTGTTCAAAGAAATCGGGGATGCGCTCGGCGGGATAATCGTCGCAATTGCGGATAACGCCGCGTCCCGAGATGCAAACAAAGTGTGCTTGTGCCTCAAAATGAGCCGCGGTCAAAGCGGCATAAGTTTGAGAACCGTCTTGTTCAACCGTTTTAAAACCGTTGCCTGCGCCGTCGGTCAAAATGCCGAAACCGCAGGTGATTGAATCACCCAAAAACAACATGCGACGGTCGGGGAGGGCGGGAGCATCCGCAAGTTTCGGCGCTTCGCCGTCGATGACAATACCGGTCATGACAAGCGGTACCGCGTCCAAAATCTCATTCACACGCACCAGATAGATGGTGTGCTCAGCGTCGCGATCGGCTGTTACGGTGACGGTCAGCGAATCCGCACACACGCAGTATTTGCTGCGGTGATTGTCCAATTTGGTTCGGACATACAATGTTTGATTCAGCGCAGGTGCGTCAAAATGAAACGTTACCTGCTTGCCGTAAAAGCGGAAAAAGACGCCCGAGTTGGTCCAATCAAACGCCAGCGCATGGCTTCTGATATCGGCACGACCGAGAACAACAATGTTGTCACAGGGGAGAGAAAGATTTAACGACACAAATGTCACATCCTACATTGAGAATTACAGCGAGCGCTCAAGCCACACAGCACCGACGTCCAGCGCCGTGTACAGACCTTGTTTTTCGCTCTTTTTGAGAATACGATCCTTCATGCGGAGCTCTTCGTCCGTGGAGAGCAATTGGACGGAGATTTTGTCCGCCACTTCTTGTCCGTTGACGGTTTTGGTGGTGAGCACTTGCATCATGACGACGCATTTCTCGCTCAAATCACCGTAGTAAATGGTGTTGCCGCAGCGAACCAGCGGTTTGCCTTTATACATAAGGAATTCATCCTTCTTGGCTGCCATATCGAGTTCCTCCTTTAAAATGCAGATAAAACGAAGCGGCAGTTTTGAATTGCCGCTTCGTTTTGAAATCCAAGCTGTAGCTTAGCTGTTCAGGTACGAACGCACCATCGAGCGAAGCAGTTCATCACGATCCACTTTGCGAATGAGCGAACGAGCGTTACGATGCGTGGTGATATAGGTCGGATCTTCGGACAGAATGTATCCGACAAGCTGATTGATGGGGTTGTAGCCCTTTTCCTGCAAAGCATCGTACACTTCCGTCAGGACCGCTTTCATCTGCAGCTCTTTATCGTCTCCGATCGAAAAAGTCATGGTATTTCCGCTCATAGTTCTCATCCTCCGTTCTGCGAAATGCGTGAAACAAGCGGTGCAAACTGCACCTTATTAATCAGTATACAGCATTCTTTCGAATTTTGCAACCCCTTATGCGCGAAGCGCACAGCCTTTTTCTTCGAGTTTCTTGAAGATTTTACGAAGAGCAGGCTCAATGTCGGCATCCGACAGCGTGCCTTCGGCACTGCGGAACCACAAGCTGTACGCCACGCTCTTCTTTCCGGCTTCGATTTGCGCGCCTTGATACACGTCAAACAGCTTGACATCTTCAAGCAGCTTGCCGCCGCCCGCGCGAATCGCGGTTTCGATCTCGGCAGCGGGGAGTTCGGCGTCGCAAAGCAGAGCCAAATCGCGTTCCACCGCCGGGAAGCGGGGGAGCGGTTTGTAAAGCACCAACGCCGACTCATGCTCAAACAATGCCGTCAATTCGACTTGCGCGACATAGGCTTTCGTGCCGATGCCGATCACTTCGGCGGTGTCGGGATGCAGCTCGCCGAATACCGCGATCTCGCTGTCGCCGTACATCACCTTAGCTTGACGACCGGGATGCAGATACGGCTCAGCCGAGCGGGTGTAGCTCACTTGCAGGTCGAATGCCGCAAACAATTGCTCAAGCAAGCCTTTGAGTGTGAAGAAGGTTTCGCCTTCGCCGTACAAACCGATCGACAAAGCGGGTTTCTCGAGCGGTTGTTCGGTCAGCGGCAGACTCTTCGGAACGAACAATTTGCTCACTTCGAACAAGCGAACCGCCGATGCTTTGCGGTTGTAGTTGGTTGCCATGACGTTGAGCATCGAGGTGACGAGCTGTGTACGCATGGTGGAATATTCGTCGCCGAGCGGGTTTTTGATAACGACCGCTTGACGGCGCGCGTCGTCCTCGGGCAAACCGAGAAGGTCGATCGCTTTGGAAGCAATGAACGAATAGGTGGTGATCTCTTGTGCACCGTTTGCGCAAAGCAGTGCCTTGATTTTATCGGCCTTCACGCGCTCGGGCAATTTCTTGCCGCGGGTAATGGCGCCGCGCATCGGCGTGCCGACGATGTGATCATAGCCGTAAATACGCATGACTTCTTCGGCGAGATCGGCGCGACCTTCGACGTCGTCACGGAACGACGGCACTTTGCAAGTCAGCATGCCGTCCTCGAGGGTGGTTTCGATGCACAAACGGTTCAGAATTTGCACCATCGTGTCGTGCGGTACGTCAACACCGAGCAAAGCGGTGATGCTGTCGGCTTTGACTTTCAGCACACGCGGTTCGGGAAGATTGTCGTAGCAATCGATCGCGCCTTCGATGATATCGCCCGCGTTCAGCTCGTCAATGAGTTGCAACGCGCGATTCATAGCATATTCCACCGTGTGGATATCGACGCCTTTTTCGAAACGAGCCGACGATTCGGTGCGCATGCCGAGGGTACGCGCGGTGCGGCGCACACTGTCGCGGCGGAATTTGGCGCACTCGAGGAACAAGTCGGTGGTGTCGTCTTTGATTTCGCTGTCAAGACCGCCCATGATGCCGGCAAGGCATGAGGGGTTCTCGGCATCGGCAATGACCAACATATCCGAAGTCAAGGTGTGTTCTTTGCCGTCGAGCGTGGTCATCGGCTCGCCGTCGGTTGCGCGGCGAACAATGATTTTCGCGCCTTTGATATCGCGCAGGTCAAACGCATGCATCGGTTGACCGGTTTCGAGCATAACAAAGTTGGTGATGTCGACGATGTTGTTGATCGGACGCATACCCGCCGCTTTGAGGCAATCTTTCATCCAATCGGGAGATTGACCGATGCGCAGGTTTTTGACCACGCGACCGAGGTAACGCGGGCAAAGGTCGTAGTCGGTGACGGCAATGTCGATATGCTCGTGAATGTCGCCGCCTTTGACGGTGTAGGTCGTGTCGGGTTGATGGAACGTTTTGTTGAGAGCGACGGCGATTTCACGCGCCACACCGAGAACGCTGTTGCAATCGGGGCGATTGGCGGTGATCTTAAAGTCGATCACGATATCGTTGAGACGCAGAACATCGCGCATATCCGTACCGGGGGCAATGTCGTCTTTCAAAATCAAAATGCCGTACACTTCGGCACCGGGATAATCCGTTTCTTTGAGGCAAAGTTCCTCACCCGAGCAAAGCATGCCGTCGGACGGCACGCCGCGGAGCTTACCCTTTTTGATGTGCATGCCGTTGGGGAGATCGGAATCGTGAAGCGCCGCGGGAACAATGGCACCTTCAAACACGTTGTTTGCACCCGTCACGATTTGCACGGGTGCATCGGCACCGATGTCCATCGAACAAATTTGGAGCTTGTCGGCATCGGGGTGTTTTTCGAGCTTCAAGATGCGCGCCGCCACGACGTTGCGCATGGTTTGACTGAGGTCTTCGATGCTTTCCACTTCAAAGCCGCTCATCACCATTTTGTCGCAAAGTTCCTCGACGGGAACGTCAATGTCTACATAGCGTTTGAGCCAGTTTAACGAAATATTCATAAGTCGCGCACCTCCTTAAAATTGGTCAAGAAACCGCACGTCGTTTTCAAACAACAAGCGGATATCGCTGATTTTGTGGCGAGTGGTGGTCAAGCGGTCAAGACCGATACCGAACGCAAAGCCACTGTATTCCTCGGGATCGATGCCGCAGCTGCTGAGCACGCGCGGATGCACCATGCCGGCACCGAGGATCTCGATCCAGCCGGTGCCTTTGCACACACGGCAACCTTTGCCGCCGCACTCCGAACAGCTGACGTCGACTTCGACACTCGGCCCGGTGAACGGGAAGAAGGAGGGACGGAATTTGACCTTGGTTTCGGGACCGTAGATCTCGCGTGCAAATTGCTCAAGGCAACCTTTCAAATCGCACATCGTGATACCCTTGTCGACAACGAGACCTTCCACTTGGTGGAAAACGGGGGAGTGAGTCGCGTCCACTTCATCGGCGCGGAACACGCGACCGGGGCAGATGATGCGGATGGGGGGCTTGCGGTTTTCCATCGTGCGGATTTGTGCCGCCGAGGTTTGGGTGCGAAGAAGCAGGTTGTCCGCCAAATAGAACGTATCCTGCATATCGCGTGCAGGGTGATCGGCGGGAACGTTGAGTGCTTCGAAGTTGTAATAATCGGTTTCGACTTCGGGGCCGTCCACGACATCAAAGCCCATCGAACGGAAAATGTCGATCAAGTCTTCAAGCACCGCGTTGAGGGGATGCAGACTGCCGACCGTGCGTTGCTCACCGGGCAAAGTAACGTCGATGGTTTCTTCGGCGAGACGAGCGTTTTTCGCCGCGTCGGCAAGAGCGGTTTCTTTAGCACCGAGTTTTTCTTCGAGCATGGCGCGAAGTTCGTTGACCATTTGACCGACGACGGGACGCTCTTCGGCGGGCACAGCGCCCATGCCGCGCAAAAGACCCGTCAAGGCGCCTTTTTTACCAAGCATACGAATGCGGAAATCCTCGACTTCTTTAGCGGAGGAGAGGGTGTCAAGCTCTGCAAGAGCCTGTTGCCGTAAGGCTTCAAGTTGTTCTTTCATATTCACAAACCTTTCCTGATTAAAATTAACGAGCACGGTGTATCGGGAAATAAAAAAAGCCTTCATCCCCGAAAAAGGGACGAAGACATGATGCTCCGCGGTACCACCCTGATTTTTGCTTTTTTTATACCAAGCAAACACTTTCGCGACCGATAACGGGGTCATGCCGTCAGTGCCTACTGAAAACGGTTTCAGCACTGCCGCTCGGAAGGGAATTTCGGCGATATCGTGACCTTCGAATGCTTTCAGCCGCGGCACTCGTCTCTGTGAAGGTGTGGGGGATACGCTTACTGAACTTCGTCAACGCGTTAATTGTAGAACATTTTACCATGCAAAAGAAGGAAAGTCAAGTAAATCTTCATATATTAAATTACACGATTTTCTCACGAAAAATTTACAAGGAATACCTTTACAGATTTTGAATTTTATAGTAGAATGAGAGAAACGTATGAGCACCACCATTTTTAAAGAAACGGATGTGAAGGATCATGCAACAACCGAAGTATAAACGTATTCTTTTGAAACTCAGCGGTGAAGCCATGGCGGGCGCCGCCAAGACCGGTCTTGATTTCGACACGGTATTGAAATTTGCCGAAGCGGTGAAGAATTGCGCCGAAATGGGAACCGAAATCGCCATTGTCGTCGGCGGCGGCAATTTCTGGCGCGGCCGCACCAGCGGTAAAATGGATCGCACCCGTGCGGATCACATGGGCATGCTTGCAACGACGATCAACGCTCTCGGTTTGGCGGATGCACTCGAGCAACTTGGTTGCGAGGTGCGCGTGCAAACCGGTATCGCCATGAATCAAATCGCCGAACCCTATATTCGCAATCGCGCGGTGCGCCATCTTGAAAAAGGTCGCGTCGTGATCTTCGGTTGCGGAACGGGTAACCCCTTCTTCTCGACCGATACGGCGGCGGCTCTTCGCGCGGCGGAGATCGAAGCCGACATCATCTTCAAGGCCAGCATGGTCGACGGTATTTACGACAGCGACCCGAAGAAGAATCCCGATGCGGTGAAATTCGACACCTTGACCTACCTCGATGTTCTCAACAAAGATTTGAAGGTCATGGACTCCACTGCCGCGACTCTTTGCATGGACAACAACATTCCGATTTTGGTCTTCAACCTCGAAGATCCCCATAACATTGTCCGCGCCGTAAGCGGCGAGGCGATCGGCACTATTGTGAAATAATATTTGCGACCTCTGTCGCATACATACAGAAAGGAAACAATCGATATGAATGAAATTCTCAGCAAAGCCGAAGGCAAAATGCAAAAATCCGTCCAGGCTCTTTTGAGTGAATACGGCACCATCCGCGCGGGTCGCGCGAACGCGTCTGTGCTTGATAAAATCTCGGTTGAATATTACGGTGTCCCGTCTCCGATCAACCAAGTTGCTGCGATCTCCGCTCCCGATGCGCGTTCGCTTGTGATCACCCCGTGGGACAAATCGATGCTCAAAGACATTGAGCGCGCGATCTTGACCTCGGATCTGGGCATCAACCCGCAAAACGACGGCACCATCATCCGTTTGACCTTCCCGCCTCTTAACGAGGAACGCCGTAAGGAACTCGGTAAAATGATTTACAAATATGCCGAAGAAGGCAAAGTGGCGGTTCGCTCTATTCGCCGCGACGGCATCGATAAATTGAAAGACAAGAAAAAGAACGGTGAATTGACCGAGGACGATCTGAAAATCGCCGAAAAGAAAATGCAAGATCTCACCGACAAATATTGCAAAGAGATCGATGCGGAAGCGGCGGCAAAAGAAAAAGAGATCATGGAACTGTGATCCGAATTTTGAAAACAGGCGGACAGCATCGTCCGCCCGTTTTCGCGTGAAATCGGATTTGTCGGTTTGTTCCATTTGACTACGCGAGTGTTCCCGACACCAATCGGCACTCGTTTGACGGAGGGGTTCGAAATGGCTTTGTTTCGAAAAAAAGATTCCGTATCCATCGAAAGCATCCCTGCTGACATGATGCCTAAGCATATTGGATTCATCATGGATGGCAACGGTCGATGGGCGAAAAAACGCGGTTTGGCGCGCACGATGGGGCATGTCAGCGGCGCGAAAGTGTTTCGTAAAATCGCCAAGGCGTGTGATGAGCGCGGCATTCAATCGGCGACGTTTTATGCGTTTTCGACCGAAAACTGGAAACGCCCGAAAGAAGAAGTCGATGCCATCATGAACTTGTTTCGTGATTACCTGAAAGAATCCATCGCGGATTTTAAAACTGAAAACATTCGCACGCGTTTCATCGGCGACCGCTCGATGCTCAGCGAGGATATTTTGGAATTGATGGCAATCGCGGAAGACGAAACCAAAAATAAAACCGGCTTGACGTTGAACATCGCTGTCAATTACGGCGGTCGTCACGAACTGGAATTAGCGTTTCGTGACATTGCCGCGCGTGTAAAAAGCGGCGAGCTTCAACCCGACGCCATCACCGAGCAACTGATCTCGGATTCACTGGATACAGCGGGTCAACCCGACCCCGATTTGATCATTCGTCCGAGCGGCGAATTCCGCACCAGCAATTTCCTTTTGTGGCAATCGGCATATGCGGAGTATGTGTTTATGGATGTGCTGTGGCCCGATTTTAACGAAGAGCATTTGGATCGTGCCATTATGCAATTTGCGCAACGCAACCGTCGATTCGGCGGGGTATAAGTATTGAAGGATGTGACATTGTTTTGAAGGTGCGAGTTATAACCGGCGTGGTTTGGACACTGGCAATGGTGGCGATGCTGTTGCTGTTTCCGGCGTGGGCGATGCGCTTGTTGTTTGAAGCGGTTTGTATTTTGGCGATGCGTGAATTGCTCGCGGCAGGCTCTTGCAAACACAAAGGCGTGACGGTTGCGGCGATGCTGTTTGCCGCGGCGTGTCCGTTTTTGGATATGGCGGGCGATTTTCGCTTGTTCTGGGTGGCGCTGATTTCTTATATTTTCACGCTGGTTGTGATCCAAATTTTCTCGTTTGAAACCTTGAAACTTGAGAAAACGATGTATGTGTTCGCGGTGTCGGTGATGATCGTGTTGCCGATCGCCAGCATGGCGTATATTCGCGCGATCCCCGTTCACGGTAAAGCGTTTTTGCCGTTCCCGATGATCGTGTCGTGGCTGTCGGACACCGGTGCCTATTTCACAGGCAGTTTCTTCGGAAAGCACAAGCTTTGCGAAAAAATCAGCCCGAAGAAAACTGTGGAAGGTTTCTTCGGCGGTATCGTTTGCGCGGTGCTGTTCAGCTTGCTCGGCGCATTTTTGTATCAAGTCGTGGTTCTCAACGGCATGGGTCTGCACATTTCTTACGGTTTTGTGGCTCTCGCGGCATTGATCGCGGCACCGCTTTCGGTGCTGGGCGATTTGTTCTGCTCGGTCATCAAACGCCGTTTCGGCATCAAAGATTACGGTAATATGTTTCCCGGACACGGCGGCATTATGGATCGTTTCGATTCGCTTGTTTTTGTGGCGCCGCTGATGTATGTCCTGTGCACGCAATTACCGCTTGTTCAATAATACGATGGAATGGAAACGGCAGGTGTTGTTACATCCTGCCGTTTTCCGACAATCATACGTAGGAGGGTTCATCATGAAAGACAGCAAAGAACTGGTTCTTCTCGGTTCCACAGGCTCGATCGGCACGCAAACACTCGATGTTGCCGAAGAATCGTGCTATACCGTAACGGCTCTTGCCGCGGGTCGTCAAGTGACGCCGCTCGAAGAGCAGATCCGTCGTTTTCGTCCGCGTTATGCGGCGATGTTTGATGAAACCGCCGCCAAGGATTTAAAAGAACGCGTCGCGGATTTGGATGTGAAAATTCTTGCAGGTATGGAAGGCTTGTGTGAACTGGCATCGTTGCCCGAAGCAGATCTTGTCCTTAACTCCGTTGTCGGCATGGTCGGTTTGCAACCGACGCTTGCCGCGGTGGAAGCGGGTCACGATGTCGCGCTTGCCAACAAAGAGACGTTGGTGGCGGGCGGCGCGCTTGTCATGGACGCTGTCGCGCGTAAAGGTGTGAAACTGCTTCCCGTTGACAGTGAACACTCCGCAATTTTTCAATGCTTGCAAGGAGCGCCCGAAAAGCCCGCTGTTAAGCGTTTGATCTTGACGGCATCGGGCGGTCCGTTCTTCGGTAAAACCGCAAAAGAGCTGGAAACCGTCACGCTTCAAGACGCTTTGAAACATCCGAACTGGAGCATGGGTGCGAAAATTACGGTTGATTCCGCTTCGATGATGAATAAGGGTCTCGAATTGATCGAAGCACGCTGGCTGTTTGATATGGATCCGTCGCGCATCGATGTCATCGTTCACCGTGAAAGCATTATTCATTCGCTGGTCGAATATGTTGACAACGCTGTGATCGCACAGCTTGGCGTACCGGATATGCGTGTGCCGATTCAATACGCCTTGACGTATCCCGATCGTGCAGTGTCGCCTGTCGGTCAGTTGTCGCTTGCCGACGTTGCCACGATGACGTTCTTCAAACCCGATGACGAAACGTTTCGTTGCTTGCCCATTTGCCGCGAAGCGATCACCAAAGGCGGCATGACACCCGCCGCGGTTAACGGCGCAAACGAACAAGCGGTTGCGCTGTTCATGCAGGGCAAGATCGGCTTTATGGATATTCCGCGCTTGGTGCAATTGGCACTGGAAGCGGATTGGCCGCAAAAAGGTGATGTGCAGACGGTGCTTGAAACCGACCGTGCGGCGCGTGAATTGGTGCTCAGTCGGGCATAATATGCAGTGAAGATACCATGAAAGGGTGCTGACCGATTGTTTGTTTTTAAAATTTTGATGGCGATCTTGTTGTTCGGTGTGATCATTTTTGTTCACGAGCTCGGACATTTTGCGGTCGCGAAGTGGTGCGGTGTCCGCGTGAATGAATTTGCGCTCGGCATGGGCCCGAAGATCCTTTCATTTACAAAAGGTGAGACGACTTATTCGCTTCGTTTACTCCCGCTCGGCGGTTTTTGTGCCATGGAAGGCGAGGACGACGACAGCGACGACCCACGTGCTTTCAGCCATAAAAAGGTTTGGCAACGCATCTTGGTGGTTGCCGCCGGTGTTGTCATGAATTTCGCGCTGGCGTATGTCGTGCTGGTTGTGGCACTCGGTTTTTTCTCTCCCGTGAACAGCTCGAACGGCAAAGCTCTTTACGGTACATCGACGATCATTGAGTTGTCCGAGGATGCCTCGAGCTATCAAACAGGTTTGCGCGAAAACGATACCATCACGTGGATCAACGGCAGACCTGTTGCCACGACTCAGGATTTGTTTATGTTCCTGCAAAGCGATGAAGACGGCGTGGTGGACATGACGGTGCGCCGCGACGGCAAATCGGTCAAGCTTGAAGGTGTCACGTTCGATTTGATCCAATACACGCCTCTCGGCAGTGTTTTTTATGATACGACGACGATCGCGTCGGTCTCACTCCCGCCTGTGTATCAAGAAACCGCGTTGCTTGTCGGCGATACAATCACGCATGTCGGTGAAACCGCTGTCGGTTCTTTACAGGAGTTGCAGGATGCCTTGCAAAGCCAAAGCAAGGGCTATACCGATATTACCGTGATGCGCGGAAAAGAAACGTTGACGGTTTCGTCCGTTGTCTGCAAATCGTTGCTTGACGTACCGTCCGATTCCGTTTTTGACGGCACAACACTTTTGAGCGATCTCTCTGTGAACACGGTGTATTTCCAAACCGCTTTGCAAGAGAATGATATCGTGATGAAGGTCAACGATGAAGCGGTTGCTTCGGCAGAAGAGCTGCTCACTGCGTTGCAAGCCGATGAAGATGGTGTATCGGATTTGGTCGTGAAGCGCGGTGAGGAAGAACTGACGCTTTCGGATTTGCATGTGATGACGGATGTGGCGTTTGATACCACGCGTTATCTTCGTTACGACTTTGTGTTGTTGGGTGTTGAACCGAACGTCCTCAACACGATCACGCAAGCCGCTAAAAACGAATGGTCCCACGCCACGACGGTGTGGTGGAGTTTGGTTGACATTGTAACCGGTAAATACGGACTCAACGAGGTGGCAGGCCCTGTCGGTACGGTGGACATCATTGGTGACATGGTCGAGCAAGCGGCAACGAACGTGACCAAAGACAACATTCATTCTTTGCTGATGCTGTTTTCGCTGATTTGTGTCAACGTCGGTGTGATGAATTTGTTGCCGCTTCCCGCGCTGGACGGCGGACGACTGGTGTTCTTGGTGATCGAATTGATCATTCGTCGCCCTGTTGCCAAAAAGTTCGAAGGCATGGTGCATTTCATCGGTTTGGCGGCGTTGTTGCTCTTTATGTTGTTGATTACGTTTAACGATGTATTTCGTTTGATTACAGGATAAGTTTGAAAGAAAGGATGACCAACATGACAAGACGTGAATGTAAAGCGGTTTCTTGCGGTAATATTGTGATCGGCGGCGATGCCCCGATCAGTATTCAATCGATGCTCAATGTTCCTGCACAGGATGTGCAAGGCAATGTCGAGCAAGCCAAACGCCTTGCGCAAGCGGGCTGTGAGATCATCCGTGTGGCGATCCCCGATCATGAAGCGGTGCGCTTGATTCCTGCGATCAAGCAGGAAGTGAACGTCCCGCTCGTAGCGGATATCCATTTTGATCATACCCTCGCGCTGGAAAGCGTCGAAGCCGGTATCGACAAAATCCGCATCAATCCCGGTAATATCGGCGGCGATGAGAATGTGCGTGCGGTTGCCAAAGCCTGTAAAGCAAAGAACATCCCGATTCGCATCGGCGTGAATGCGGGTTCTCTTGAAAAAGAGATTTTGGCGAAATACGGACATCCGACGGCGCAAGCGCTTTGCGACAGCGCGCTGTATCATGCGTCTCTTCTCGAAAAATTCGATTTTGATGACATTGTTCTGTCGCTCAAATCGTCCGATGTACAAACGATGGCGGAGGCGTATGCGCTGGTTGCGACTCGTTGTGCCTATCCGCTTCACCTCGGCGTGACCGAAGCAGGAACGCCGCGCATGGGTTTGATGAAATCCGCGGCAGGTATCGGCGGCTTGTTGCTTCAAGGCATCGGTGACACGATTCGCGTGTCTCTCACAGCGGATCCTGCCGAAGAAATTGCGGTTGCACGCGATTTGTTGAAAGCCATCGGTTTACGTAAAGGCGGCGCGAAATTGGTATCCTGCCCGACCTGCGGTCGTACGCAAGTGGATCTCATCGGTGTCGCCAACGAAGTGGAAGCGCGTTTGGATGCGATCCAAAAAGATATCACCGTCGCTGTCATGGGGTGCATCGTCAACGGTCCCGGTGAAGCGCGTGAAGCCGATATCGGCATGGCGGGTGGCAAAGGTAAGTTTGCCATCTTCAAAAAAGGCGAAGTCCTTCGCACGGTCACGCAGGAAGAAGCGGTCGATGCATTGTTTGCCGAAATCGAACGCTTGTGATGTCCTGTTTTTCGTTCATCGAATGGGGTAAACTGTGTGTGTCCCGCCGATGCGGGAGTAGAATATCATAAAGGATTTGGAAGATTATGACGTTACGTCAATTGATTGAAAAACAAGTTTCGGTCGACGCGGTGCCGTCTGCCTTTTTGAATAGCAATGTCTTGTCGATTCAGGTGCAAGAAAGTGTTCGTATTTTGTCGATAACACTGTATTGTGAGCAACTTCCGACATTTGAGGATTTGCAGTCTTTGGAAAACGCACTGCAAAAGGCGTATTCCGTGAAATGCACAGTGGATGTGCATTGTCCGCCGACGCTGTTGAATGCCGATGCGTTCGCATTCGTGATCCCGATGCTGTGCAGACGGTATGTGCAGGTCAACGGAAGCTTTAACGATGCGGCTTATGCGGTCGAAAACGACGTCGTGCGCGTCAAATTGGCGCACGGCGGAGCGGGGCTTCTCAAAAATACGCAAATCGATGAGCATTTGGCAACTCTCATCCAAGAGATGTTTTCGCGTCGCGTCAAAGTGGAATTTGAGGGCGACGACGATATCGATAAAAACGACGAACAATATCAACGTGTGATGCAAAAAGCACTCGATGAAGAACGCGAACGCGCGCAAGCGGCTGCTGCCGCCGCTGCGGCGGTTGCTGCGGCGGCTCCGAAGACGGAAGGGACGCCTGCACCTAAACCGCGCACAGAGGGCGTCAACTTCAACCGCCCGCCTTCAAGCGGTTTGCCGATTTATTTGGAAACCGCGCAAACCATTTGGGGCAAAGACATCCGCGAAATGCCTGTTCCGATCAAAACGATCGAGCCTGATGGTAGCTTTGTCACAATTTGGGGCGAAGTGTTCGGCATGGAAAAGGAACACCGCGAAAGCCGTGACGGCACACGTGTGCTGTATGAATTCCATTTGTCTGATCGTACAGGCTCTGTGACGGTCAATATGTGGCTCGACAAGAAGCGCGATAAACAAAAAATTGAAGCGCTCGGCTCCGTCAAAAACGGTGTTTGCGTGCTTGCGCAAGGCAGCTACGATTACAATGAATACGCCAAGTGCAACGTGCTTCGTATCAAAGCATTGGCGCTTGTTGCGAAATATCAAAAGCCCGACAACGCCGAGAAAAAGCGTGTCGAGCTTCATATGCATACCAAAATGTCGTCGATGGACGCCGTCACCGAAGCGAGCGCACTTGTCAAACGTGCCGCTGATTGGGGACATCCCGCCGTTGCCATCACCGATCACGGTGTTGTGCAGGCGTTCCCCGACGCGATGAACACCGCCGCTAAAATGGCAAAAGACGGTAAGGAAATTAAAATCCTTTACGGTGTCGAAGCGTATTATATCAACGATTTGATTCCTGTCGTGTCGGGCGATGCGGATGTGTTGCTTGACGATGAGTGCATTGTGTTTGACTTGGAAACTACGGGCCTTTCTCAACAAAACGATCGCATCACCGAAATCGGTGCGGTGCGTGTCAAAAACGGGGAAGTGGTGGAGGAATTCAACACCTTTGTCAATCCCGGCATGCCCATTTCCCCGAAAATCACCGAATTGACCGGCATCACCAACGATATGGTCAAAGACGCTCCGCGTGAGGACGATGCACTTTGCCGTTTTTATGATTTTTGCGGCAATTGCAAGGTGCTTGTCGCGCACAACGCACCGTTTGATACGGGTTTTGTGAAAAAAGCCGCCGAACGCAGTGATATGCCGTATCCGTTCACGTCGATCGATACGGTACCGATTGCCCGTGCGTTGTATCCCAATTTAAAAAACCATAAGCTGGATACGGTCGCCAAAGCTCTTCAACTCCCGCCGTTTAATCACCACCGCGCGTGCGACGATGCGCGTGTGCTTGCACAGATTTATCTTAAGCTGATCGTTGACATGAAAGAACAGCGTGAGATCGAGCGTGTCTCGGAGATCAACGTCGGTCTCAAGGGCGGCGACAACAAAGGTGTGAAACCGTATCACTTGATCATTCTTGCCCAAAATCTGACAGGTCTTAAAAACCTGTATAAGCTCATTTCTTGGTCGCATCTTAAAAATTACCACAAGCGTCCGCGCATCACGCGTTCGAAGCTGATGGAGCATCGTGAAGGCTTGATTCTCGGCTCGGCGTGCGAGCAAGGCGAATTGTTTGAAGCGGTCATGCAAGGTCGCGGATGGGGAGAACTGTGTGATATCGCGCGTTTCTATGATTTTCTTGAGATTCAACCTCTCGGCAACAACGCGTTTATGGTACGAAACGGTACCGCTCGCGACGAAGAACAACTCAAAGACTTCAACCGCACGATCGTGCGCATCGGCGATAAACTGAATATCCCTGTTTGTGCGACCTGCGACGTCCACTTTATGGATCCCGAGGACGAGGAGTTCCGTCGTATCCTGCAGGGTGTGCAAGGCTTTGGTGATGCCGACCAACAAGCTCCGCTTTATTTCCGCAACACTGAAGAAATGCTTGCGGAATTTGCCTATCTCGGACAAGAAAAAGCCTATGAGGTCGTGGTTGAAAACACGAACCTGATCGCCGATCGCATCGAAAGTATTCTCCCGATCCCGAAAGGTACCTATTCGCCACGCATCGACGGCGCGGACGAAGAACTCCAAGAGATTACGTGGAGCCGTGCCAAAGCAAAATACGGTGATCCGCTTCCTGAAATCGTGCGTGCGCGACTTGATCGCGAGTTGACGTCGATCGTTAAACACGGCTTTGCGGTTTTGTATATGATCGCGCAAAAGCTCGTGCAAAACTCGAACGAAAACGGCTATTTGGTCGGTTCTCGTGGTTCGGTCGGCTCGTCGTTTGTCGCGCACATGTCGGGTATCTCCGAAGTCAATCCGCTTGCGCCGCACTATGTGTGTAAGCAATGCCAATATTCTGAATTTTTCACCAAAGGTGAAGTTGGCTCGGGCTTTGACCTTCCCGAAAAGATTTGTCCGAATTGCGGTGCGCCGCTGGATCGTGACGGTCACGAGATCCCCTTCGAAACCTTCCTTGGCTTCGATGGCGACAAAGCTCCTGATATCGACTTGAACTTCGCCGACGAATATCAAACGCGCGCTCATCGTTACACCGAAACCTTGTTCCCGCCGAACCACGTGTTTAAAGCGGGTACGATCTCGACGGTGGCGGACAAAACGGCATTCGGTTACGTCAAAAAATACGAAGAAGAGCGTGGTTTGGTGTTCAGCAACGCCGAACGCACGCGCTTGGCACTCGGATGCACGGGTGTCAAACGTACAACAGGTCAGCACCCGGGCGGCATGGTCGTTGTTCCCAACGACTATGAAGCGGAAGATTTCACGCCTGTGCAACACCCCGCCGACGACCCGAACTCCGAAGTTATCACGACACACTTCGACTTCCATTCCATCCATGACACGATCTTGAAACTGGATAACCTCGGTCACGTTATCCCGACAACGTACAAATATCTCGAGGAATTCAGCGGCATTCCCGTTATGGATGTGACGATGTCCGATCCCGATGTCTACCGTTTGTTCACGTCGCCCGAGCCTCTCGGTCTCACCGAAGAACAACTCGGCTGTAACACCGGCACCTTGACGCTTCCCGAAATGGGTACACCGTTTGTCCGCCAAATGCTCGTGGAATCCAAGCCTAAAAACTTTGCCGATTTGTTGCAGATTTCGGGTCTGTCTCACGGAACGGACGTGTGGCTTGGCAACGCACAGGAACTCATTAAAAACGGCACTTGCACCATTTCCGAAGTGATCGGTACCCGCGATAACATCATGGTGTATTTGATGCAAAAGGGTCTTGAACCCAAAATGGCGTTTAAGATCATGGAGATCGTGCGTAAAGGCAATGCGACAAAATTGCTCACCGAAGAGCATTTCGAAGCGATGAAATCCTGCGGTGTCGAGCAATGGTATATCGATTCCTGCATGAAGATCAAATACATGTTCCCGAAGGCGCACGCCGCCGCGTATTGCATCGGTGCGTTGCGCGTGGGTTGGTACAAGGTTCACCGCCCCGAAGCCTACTACGCGGCGTATTTCACCGTGCGCGGTGAAGATATGGACGCCGCCATCGTGCAAGCGGGCATTGAAAAGGTGAAATACACCATGGACGATATCCGTTCGCGCGGACGCGACGCCAGCGCGAAAGAGCAAGCACTTGCCGATATGATGCACGTGGTGTACGAAGCAATGCTGCGCGGTATTAAGTTCCTGCCTGTTGATTTGTACAAGTCCCATTCGCGTAAATATTTACTGGAAGACGGTGCGCTTCGCTTGCCGTTCAGCTCCATCAACGGACTCGGCGGTGCGGCGGCAGAAGGTCTTATGAGCGGTCGCGACGGCGAACCGTATTTCTCGGTCGATGAACTTCAAGAGCGCACAGGTATTTCCAAAGCGATCGTTGAGTCGCTTCGTGAGCTCGGTGCGATCGGTGATTTGCCGCAATCGAGTCAAATCTCCTTCTTTGAAATGTGAGGATACGTATGAAGTATACAACCTTATTGCTGGATGCCGATGAAACGTTGCTTGATTTTTGCCGCTCGGAAGGGTTCGCGCTTGAAGCGACCCTTGCCGCGCACGGCATTGCGATGACACCCGCCATGCAGAACGCGTATCATGAGATCAATCGCCTGCTGTGGCAACAGCTCGAAAGGGGAGAGATCCTGCGCGAACGTCTCAAAGTGCAGCGTTTCGAAGAACTGTTCGAATCGATTGGTGCAGTCGACATCGATGCCGCCGATTTCAATGAACAATATATGCAAACGCTCGGCACGCGCGGCTTTTTGCTTGAAGGAGCGCTCGAACTTGTGCAAACGCTTTCGAAACGCTACCGATTGTGTATCGTTACGAACGGAACCGCATCCGTTCAGCACACGCGTCTTGCCGACAGCGGCTTATTGCCGTATATGGAGCATGTGTTCATTTCGCAGGAAATCGGCGCGGACAAACCGTCGCCTGTGTTTTTTGACGCGGTCTTGTCTGCGCTCGGTCATCCCGACAAAGCCGAATTGCTCATCATCGGTGATTCGCTGACCTCCGACATTCGCGGCGGTATCCTGTCGGGGATCGATACCTGTTGGTTCGATCCCGCGAAAAAACAAGCACCTGCTGAATTGACACTGACCTATCATGTTTCAAATTACCAAGAACTTTGTGATTTGCTTGCATAACGCGTAAGAAAGTCGGCATACTAGGAATATCCCCATAGAACAAAGGAGGAATATTTCGTATGTGGTTGGATCGAATTGCGTTGGCATTGGTCATTATCGGTGCTCTGAACTGGGGGAGCATCGGTCTGTTTCAGTTTGACCTCGTGGCGTGGCTCGGCGGTGGCATGGATGGCCTGATCGCGCGCATCGTTTACACAGTGGTAGCGATTGCGGGTGTGTGGTGCATTTCGTTGCTGTTCCGTCAACGAGAGGCAATCGAAGAATGACAACTAAGAGATCGCGGTCTGTTTTGACAGACGGCGATCTCTTTTTTGCATTTTGGATAAAAAATCAATCGAATTCTATGTAAAAAATGATAATTTTAAGGAGTTGTCTTTTTAAAATTGGTATGGTATACTAATTAGCATGAGTTAGTGTGTCTGTACGACAGACATTTTGAAAGGATGAGAGTCATGGCTGAAAGCGGATTTTTTCGCACAGAATTCCGTGGTTTTAAAAAACAGGATGTTCTTCAGTATATCGATCAGTTGCAATTGACGCACGGTGAACGTCTGGCGGAATCCGAAGAGCTTCGTCGTCAAGCGGAGGAGGCACTCGCGCAAGCGCAGTCGTCCGATAACGGTGTGGAAGCGCTTCAAAAGGAAAATGACGCCTTGAATGAGCAAGTGCAAAAGCTTGCCGCGCTCGCCAAGATTTACAAGACCGAATTGCTCTCTTTGCGTGAAGAGAAAAACGATTTTGTGCAATTCAAAACCGACAGTGAAAAGCTGGAGGAGGCTCTTGCGCGCAACCGTGAGCTCGAAGAGCAGCTTGAGCAGCTCCGCAACCAAAACGAACTTGTGAAAGAGCAAAATGCGCGTTATGCGGCGGTGGTCGGCGATGTAAGCCGCCTTGTCGTGGAAGCGCGTGTGGTCAGTGCCTCGTATTTGGATGCCGCTCATCAAAAGAGCACCGAATGCATTCAACATTTGGATGCGTTCCTGTCCGAATTGAAAGGTCAAGTTGAGAAAGTGCGCGAAGGCGCGGACGCGAACCGCCGTGCAGGCGATGAACACATCGAGACCTTGCTTTCGGATTTGCAAGAACTCGGCAACTCACTCAACAAAGCCGATTGAGTTTTCGGTAATTTTCCGCGGTGCATAAACACCGCCGCCCCTGCATACAGTAAAATGATTTTGCAAACTATTTAAGGAGAGATATCATCATGGCAGAACTCAAATACGAAATCGTGAAGGAACTCGGTGTCCTTTCGCAATCTCCCTCGGGTTGGACGAAGGAACTCAACCTCATCAGCTGGAACGATCGTGCTCCGAAATTCGACATTCGCGATTGGGCTCCCGAACACGCCAAAATGGGTAAGGGTTGCACCCTGTCCGCTGACGAAGTGATTCTTCTGCGTGACCTGCTCAACGAAACCGATCTGTAAGTTTACAACTTCATAAAAGTAGGTGAATACCGTGTTTTTTTTGGATTTGCTCTATGCGATTGTGCAAGGCGTGATTCAAGGTATCACGGAATGGCTTCCCATCAGCAGCACGGGACATATCCTGCTGTTGGACGCGATTTGGCCGTCGGGACTTTCCGATGCATTTTTCGATGTGTTCAAAGTCGTCATTCAGCTCGGCTCGATTTTGGCGGTATTTGTGTTGTATCATCACAAGCTCAATCCGTTTTCGCCGAAAAAAGATGACGATGAGAAAAAGTCGACGTGGATTTTATGGAGCAAAGTGCTGGTTGCCAGCATTCCGGCGGCGGTTCTCGGATTGTTGCTCGACGATTTGATTGACAATGTGTTGTCGGTCCCGCTTGTGATTGCGATCGCGTTGATTGTGTACGGCGTTGGATTCATTTGGATGGAAAGCCGTAAAAACGTTTCCGATAAGGTAGCGGATCTCAAAGACATCAGTTATAAACGCGCATTCGGCATCGGTGCGTTTCAAGTACTTGCGTTGATTCCCGGTACATCGCGTTCGGGTTCCACGATTCTCGGTGCATCGCTTCTCGGCACTTCTCGCGAAGTTGCAGCGGAATTTTCGTTCTTTATGGCGATTCCCGTGATGTTCGGAGCAAGCGCGCTGAAGGTTGTCAAATATTTCCTGTTTGATGACTATTGCGGCGTCTGCAAACAAATCTTGGAAAGTGAACAAGTGATTGACGGACTGTGTGAAACCTGTAAAACCGCCGTGACACATCCCATGTTCAGTGTCCAAGAATGGATCTTGCTTTCTGTTGCGACGGTTGTGTCGTTTGCTGTTTCGGTGCTGGTGATTCGATTCTTAATGGGATTCATCAAAAAGCACGATTTCAAAGTCTTTGGTTGGTATCGCATCGCGCTCGGTGTTGTGATCCTGCTGTATTTATTGATTCAATTATTTGTATAATAAAAAGGCTGTCACGTTACATGACAGCCTTTTTTGTTATTATCGTTCCCAATATTTTCGGTCGAGACTGCGGTATTGGAGTGCCTCGCCGATATGCTTTTTGTCGATGAATTCGCTGTCATCCAAATCGGCAATGGTGCGTGCCAGCTTCAACAGACGGTCGTAAGCGCGTGCCGACAATCCCATTTTGTCGAATGCGATGCGAAGCATCGCGGCGGCGCCGTCGGTCAGCACACAGTATTCCTTGAGTTTGCCTGCAGGAATGTGTGCGTTTGAGAGAATGTCGGTGCCTTCGAATCGTTTGCGTTGAATGGCGCGAGCTTTGTTGACACGCTTGCGGATTTCGGCGGAGCTTTCCGCTTTCTCCGATGCGTTGAGCTTGTCAAAAGCTACAGGCGGCACTTCGATGTGGATATCGATGCGGTCAAGAAGCGGCCCTGAAATGCGTGCTAAATACGACGAAGCGGCTTTCGGCGAGCAGGTGCAGGGCTTGGTCGGATGTCCGTAGAATCCGCAAGGGCAGGGGTTCATCGCGGCGATCAGCATAAACGAGCACGGATAGGTGAGCGAGGCTTGTACACGAGAAATGGTTACTACTTCATCTTCGAGAGGCTGACGCAAGCTTTCCATCGCCGAACGCGAAAATTCGGGAAGCTCATCTAAAAACAAGACACCGTGGTGTGCGAGTGACACTTCGCCCGGATGCGGTACTGTGCCGCCGCCCGTCAAACCGGCTGTTGAAATATTGTGGTGTGGTGCGCGGAACGGACGGTCGCGAAGCAGTCCGACACCACCGGGCAATGTGCCTGCAATTGAATGAATCTTGGTGGCTTCGAGTGCCTCGTCGGCAGTCATATCGGGGAGGATCGAGGGCAATCGCTTGGCAAGCATGCTTTTGCCCGAACCGGGCGGGCCGATCAACAAGAGATTATGATCGCCTGCCGCCGCGACTTCCATGGCGCGGCGCGCGGCTTGCTGACCCATCACTTCCGCAAAATCGGGACGCGTGTGCGGCTGTTCTGTTGCTTCGGGCGGTGTATACACGGCAGGCATGATCGGAAATGCACCGCTTAAATGAGCCGCAAGCGCGGGCACACTTTCCACGGGATACACGTCAATTCCGTCGACAACCGCGCCTTCTGCAGCGTTGTCTTTGGGCAAAAACACACGCTTGAGTCCGCTGTCTCTGGCGGCAATCACCATCGGCAGAACGCCGCGCACAGGGCGCAGTTCGCCTGTGAGTGACAATTCACCGATGAATGCCGCATCGTCCACAGGGAAAGACAATTGAGACGTCGCGTGCAAAATTGCCATCAAAAGCGGAAGATCATAAACCGAACCTTCCTTGCGAATGTCGGCGGGTGCCAAATTGATGGTAATGCGGCTGACGGGATAATCAAAACCGCAGTTTTTGAGTGCGGCGCGGACACGGTCTCGCGATTCGCGCACCGCCGAGCCCGGCAATCCGACGACATCAAATCCGGGTAAACCGCCCGAAAGGTCGGCTTCGACCGTAACAGGGAATCCGTTCACGCCTAAAAGTCCCATGCTATGCATGCGTGCAAACATGTGTGATCACCTCTAAAATACTTCATTATAAACACAATTCGCCGACATTGTCTTGTAGCAGACGATGTCGGCGAATTGTGACGTTATGCATTATCGCCGGCTCGTACGGTGGTGATAAGTTTTGTAACAAAACGAACGGCAATCACTGCGACAGGCGGGATAAGAGAGAAGACGAGAATTAAGATCCAGCTGGAAAGACCGGAGAGCAGAGTAAAGCCGAATTGCTCACTCACAGGTGTAACAAACAGCACAACAGCTGTAAGCGCCAAGCATACAAGCAACACGATCGGCATTACACGGTTGGCAACCTTCGGTCTGGACGGATCATGGCGATGCGTAGCAAGCATCAACCATAAACGTGACAGAATCAACGTAGCGAAAGCGGTTGTGGTGGCGTACATCGTGATCACTGTCGGATCGCCATCGGAGGTAGCGGCACGTCCCATGTCGAATGCCAAGTACGTGCAGACACCGGTCAAAGCACCTTGCCACAACGTTTCGACCCAAGCGTAGGTCGGCATCAAGCGTGCCAAACCGCGGCGCGGTTTTTCGCCGAGCGAATGACGGTCACCCGATTCGTACGAAATCGCCAGCGAGCACAGCGTGCCGATCACGAAATACAACACCATCGACAGCGGCGACAGTGCCAATTCACCGTAAGCGATCAACGTGATCAGCGTCGCGATAATCAGTGAAAGCGAACCCGACAAGGTGTATTGCAACACTTTGCGGATGTTGGAATAGATACCGCGCGCATGCTTGATTGCATCGACAAGGGTGGAGAAGTTGTTGTCGTACAACGTTAAATCGGATTCGTTACGTGTCATGTCACAATCCGCCGCACCTGTCGCGCAGCCGATGTCCGCGCATTGAAGGGCAGGGACGTCCTCAAGACAGTTGCCCGTTGCCGCCACAACGGCACCGCGCGCTTGCCAAGCTTTGATGATGCGTTCTTTTTCTTCGGGAAGAATGCGCGCAAACACGCGATAGATGCCAACGGATGCGTCGAGCTCCGCTTTATCCATTTGACGGAGTTCCTCGCCCGTCAACACTTGATCCTCGGTTTCCAAAATGCCAAGCTGACGACCGACCGCAAAGGCGGTGGCTTCGTTGTCGCCTGTGATCATCACGGTGATGATGCCGTTGTCGGCACAATCCTTGATGGCGTGGATCGAATCGGTGCGCGGTTGATCGGCAAGGGCAATCAAGCCCGCGAGCATCATGTCACTTTCTTGTGCGGGATCGAGTTCGCCGCTTGTCAGTTCATCCACAAATTTGTACGATACCGCCAGCACGCGAAGGGCTTGTTCGCCCATCTTTTGATAGACTTCTTCCGCTTTCTTGAGAGGGCCGTTCGTGCACATGGCGAGCACCGTTTCCGGCGCACCCATCGTGATCATCAAGCGGCGTCCGTCGACAAGATGTGCAACCGACATGCAACGTCGTGCCGCGTCAAAGGGGATTTCCGCCAAACGCGGCGTATCTTCCATTAACGTGCGACGCTCAATACCGATGTCGCGTGCATATTCAATGATAGCGGATTCGGTGGGGTTGGCGAGAAGATGCTCGTCCACACCCGTTTTTTGCGTATCACTTGCCGTGCAAAGTGTTGCCAAACGAATGAGCATTTGTGCACGATTGCTCGGCATGCGGGTCAAGGTTTCAATGTCGTCGCCGCAGAACACACTGATCGGCTTTTTGTCGTCGCTGGTCATGGTGCCTGTTTTGTCCGCGCAAATCACCGTTACGCGGGACAGCGTATCCATCACCGACAATTCACGCACATCGGCGCTGTGAGTTACCACGTGTTGCATGCCCATTGTCATGGCGACAACCGCCGCAACCGTCAGTCCAATGGGGATCGAAACGGCGGCAAGTGTCAACAGGGGAGCAACAAACGTCGGGATCGAAGCGAAATCGGGAATGTTGCGCAGGATCGCCACAACAAACAGCACAATGCTTGCCACAAGCACGGGAAGCGAGATCAAACGCTCCAACGAAGCGATATCCTTGCTCAAACCGGGGAGCGGCGACGCTTGGTTATTCGGGTCGTTAAGCATCAAAGCAAGCTCGGTGCTTTTGGCGGTTGAAACGACCATCGCCGTACCGTTGCCGCGGCTGATGCCGCAACCGGCGTAGATCATGTTCACGCGATCGGGAAGCGGTGTGATGCCGTCGAGCAGCGCTTCGGGATTTTTGGCAACATCGGTGTCTTCGCCCGTGATGACATATTCGTCGCAGAACAACTCATCGGCGGTCACAAGGCGGCAGTCAGCGGGAACGATCATGCCCGGCATTAATCGAATGATATCGCCGCGCACGATTTCAGCGGCACTGACCGTGATCCATTCGCCGCCGCGCAACACCGTAACAGTGGTGGTTTGCGTGTTGGTGATGTTGTGAAGCTTGGAGGTTGCGTATTTTTGCCAAATCGCAAAAATCAAATGTCCGACAAGGGGGAGCGCAAACAACAAGATCGGTTCGATCAAAGAGGCGTCTTGATCAAAATAACGCATCAAGATCGCATAACAAAGCAGAAAAATCGAAGCGATGATCACAAGCGTGTTCGGAAGCGATTGCATGTGTTTTTTAAACTCTTGCCAAACGGAACTGGTATGTTTTTCGTAATAGCGATTTTCGCCGAAATCCGCCAAGCGAGATGCGGCTTCGTCTTGCGAAAGACCCGTTTCAATGTTGGTTTGCAGTTCTTTTGCAATATTGTCAGGGGATTCATGATGCCAAATCATGGTATGTACACTCCTTTTATTCTCAAAAACTATATAAGAAAGCACAATATTCCACTTTATCTTATATAGTATAGCGCATTTTCTCGAAAAAAGAAAGAGGCGAACGTGTAAAAAATCGATAACAGTTTTGTTTTCTTAACGCGGTGCGCGCGTTGACTTTGTAACCTCTGTGTGGTAAAATAAGGACAATTTCGTATTGGGAGGTGCTTTTGATGACGAACACAACAGCGGTTTTGGTGGTTGGCGGCGGTGCGGCGGGTCTTGCCGCGGCGGTGTTTGCCGCGCGTCGCGTGGGCGGTGATCGTGTTCTTGTTGTTGAAAAGCAACCTCGTGTCGGCAAAAAACTCCTTGCCACCGGCAACGGTACCTGTAATTTATCGAATATTCATGCCGACGTTTCGCATTATCACGGCGCTTCTCCGACGTTTATAAATTCCGCGTTGAAAGCGTTTTCTCCGCAGGATGCCATCGCTTTTTTTGAATCGATCGGCTTGCGTACGATTGTACGTGAAGACGGACGCGTTTATCCGCTTTGTGCGCAAGCATCGGCGGTGCTTGACTGTTTGCGTATGGAACTCGAACGCCTCGGCGTGCAAACTCTGTGCGATACGACTGTGTTGTCGTTGTCACCGCGCAAAAATGACGTTCTTGTCAAAACATCCGAGGGCGACGTGATTGCATCGCGCGTGTTGATTGCGGCGGGCGGTGCGGCTTCGGCGTCGCTTGGCGGGTCGGCGGACGTGTATGCGTTGCTGTCCGCGCTCGGACATGACAAAACGCCGCTGTTTCCTGCGATCGTGCAAATTCGTACCGACCGCGAGGCTGTGAAAGCCGTAAAAGGTATCCGTGTGGATGCCGCGCTGTCATTGTGCTTGAACGGACGTGAAATTGCGTCTTCGGAAGGCGAGATCCTCTTTGCTGATTATGGAGTCTCGGGTCCCGCCGCGATGCAAATCGGTCGCGAAGCGGCGGATTGGGAACGTCGCAAAAAAGGGGAGATGACGTTGGCGTTGGATGTGTTGCCGACGATCTCAACGGACGAGTTAATCGCCGATCTTGAACGCCGTTGTACGCTCGACAGCGAGCGCACGCTTGAGGTGCTGTTGACAGGTCTTTTGCAAAAACGCTTGGCGCAAACGGTGATCAAAGCGGCGGGGTTTTCACTCTCACAACAAGCAAACGAATTATCCAAACGTGATCTTGTCCGTTTGGCGCAAACATTGAAATGTTGGACGCTGACGGTGACGGGCTGTGCGGGCATGAATGCCGCCCAAGTCACTGCGGGCGGTCTTGCAACCGCGCAATTTGATCATCGCACAATGGCGTCTCGCTTGGTAAAACATGTGTATGCCGCAGGCGAAATCCTCGACATCGACGGTGATTGCGGCGGTTTTAACTTGCAATGGGCGTGGTCGTCGGCACATGCCGCCGCCATGGCTATGACGGAGGATCTTGTATGATTCGCATTACCTCTCTTTCGTTGCCGTTGCAGTATGACGAGGAAATGCTCGTCTCTCTTGCGGCAAAAAAACTGAAAATTCATCCTTCGCTCATCACGTCGTGTATGTTGGCACGCCGCGCGGTGGACGCGCGCAAAAAAGACGATGTTCGTTTTTCGGCAACGCTTGATGTGACGCTCAAAGGTGACGAGCAACGCACGGTGGAGCGTTTGCACGACAATCGCATACAGCTCTATTCTCCGAAGGTGTATACGTTTCCGACGGGATCGTCACTGTCTTCGCGCCCTGTTGTGATCGGCGCGGGCCCTGCAGGTTTGTTTGCCGCATTGACGCTCGCCAAAGCGGGCGCCGGACCGATTTTGCTTGAACGCGGCGAAGCGGTTGAGGATCGCCGCCAAGCCGTTGAAATGTTCCGCAAAACAGGTGTTTTGCGTACCGACAGCAACGTGCAGTTCGGCGAAGGCGGTGCAGGCACATTTTCCGACGGTAAATTGACGACAGGCATCAAAGATGTGCGTTGTCGTGCGGTGCTGGAAGCGTTTGCGAAAGCGGCAAACGGCAAGGCGGATGATATTTTGTGGCAAGCAAAGCCTCATCTCGGCACGGATCGCTTGTTCTATATCGTTCAAAATTTGCGCCGCGAAATCCTTGAAAACGGTGGAGAGGTGCGCTTTTCTGTTCAAGTGACGGATTTGGTTTTGAAAGACGATCGCCTTGTCGGTTTGCGCTTGAAAACACCGCAAGGGGAAGAAGAACTGGCGTGTTCGGCGGCAATTTTGGCGATCGGACACAGCGCACGCGACACGATGCAAATGCTGTGCGATCGCGGCATTCGCGCCGAGCAAAAACCGTTCGCGGTCGGTGTCCGTATCGAGCATCCCCGTGAGATGATCGACCGCAGTCAATACGGTCGTTTTGCGACGCATCCCGCTCTTTCGGCGGCGGATTATAAATTGAGTTGCCGATTGCAAGACGGACGCGGAGTCTATTCGTTTTGTATGTGTCCGGGCGGTGTCGTGATCGCGGCGGCGTCCGAGGAAGGCGGTGTGACCGTCAACGGCATGAGTGAATATGCCCGCGATGCCCGCAATTCCAATAGCGCGTTGCTCGTCGGTGTGTCGCCGTCCGACATGGAGGGGGATCATCCGTTGAGCGGTGTCGCGCTTCAACGTGAGATGGAACGCGCGGCGTTTGTGCTCGGCGGCAAAACGTATCACGCACCCGCGCAAACGGTCGGCGATTTTGTCGAGAAAAAAGCTACAACGTCGTTCGGCGATGTCGTTCCGTCGTATCTGCCCGGCGTCAAAGGCGCCGATCTTCACGAGTGTTTGCCGAACTTTGTCGCGCAATCGCTTGAACAAGCCTTGCCGATTTTTGGGCGTCAAATCAAAGGCTTTGATCGCCGCGATGCCGTGATGACGGGTGTGGAATCACGAAGCTCGTCGCCTGTGCGTTTCTTGCGTGATGAATGCGGCGAATCGTCGATCAAAGGTCTCTACCCCTGCGGTGAAGGTGCGGGTTACGCAGGCGGCATTATGTCTGCCGCTGTCGACGGCATCCGTTGCGCCGAATGGGTCTTGGGTGAATGAGGAAAAACCGGCGAGGTTTTGAAAACCTCGCCGGTTTTATAAGCAATGGATAAAAAACGGTGCAAGCGGTCGAAAGATTTTTTTGGAAAATATCAAAAAAGGACTTGATTTTTTTGAGCTGTTAGGCTATAATATAACCACACCAAACGAAACACATATCGCGGAGTGGAGCAGGGGTAGCTCGTCGGGCTCATAACCCGAAG
>JAZTZV010000054.1:0-8036 GCA_045637645.1 Acutalibacteraceae bacterium
GTCTTCCTAAGACCGCTTGGCCTCCGACTTCCCGGCGTTTTTGCATCCTTCTTTGGCCCAGATCCCATCAATTTGGCCGGAGTAGTACTTTTAACTTCATTTGGCACTTGGGGTCTGCCCCAAATGGTTCAGAAATTCTATGCCATCAAGAGCGAAAAATCCATTAAGACCGGTACGATCGTTTCCACCGCTTTTGCGTTCATTGTAGCAGGCGGTTGCTACTTCTTAGGCGGTTTTGGCAGACTGTATGCCGACAATCCGTCTATTTACGATAAAAACGGCAACGTGATTTTTGATGCCATTGTTCCTGCTATGTTGACAAATCTGCCTGACATTTTGGTTGGCGTTGTCGTCGTGCTGGTTCTGTCCGCATCAATGTCCACCCTTTCCTCGCTTGTTCTGACTTCCAGTTCGACATTGACACTTGATTTTCTCAAAGAAACCTGCATGAAGAAGATGAAAGAGAAAGGCACAATGCTGACCATGCGCGTCTTTATTGCGGTGTTCATTATCATTTCGGCAATCATCGCTATTGTACAACATCACTCTTCCATTACGTTTATTGCACAGCTGATGGGTGTATCCTGGGGTGCGCTTGCAGGCGCATTCCTTGCCCCCTTTCTCTACGGTCTGTACTGGAAAGGTGTCACCAAAGCGGCCGTGTGGGTTTCGTACATTTTCGGTGCAGGCGTCATGTTGCTGAATTTGATCGACACACTTTTGACGAATGTCGATATTTTCCCGTCTTTCCTGCAATCTCCCATTAATTGCGGCGCATTTGTTATGATCGCCGGTTTGATTCTCGTACCGCTCGTCAGCCTTATCACCAAAAAGCAGAATGCGACATCGCTTGACAATATCTTTGCTTGTTATCAAGGCGAAGTCACCGTTCCCGCCAGCGAAGCGTTGCCTTCGGCAAATGACGCGGAATAACCCGTAAAAAAGAGCAAACAGAAGTTTGCTCTTTTTTCACGAAAACAATCGAAAATTACAAAAAAGTTCGTGACAAACACACTGTAATGTGCTATACTGGTAAAGTATTTATGTATAGATACATATAAGGAGGCTTTTACCTTGTTTTTCCAAAAAGATATCGAAACCATGCCGCGCAAAGACATCGAAGCGTTACAGCTCGAGCGTCTGCGTCACGTTGTGGATTACTGCTACAACAACGTTCCGTTTTACAACAAACGCTTGTCCGAAGCCGGTGTGACCGCTGATAAAATCAAAGTGCTGTCGGACGTGCAATATATTCCTTTTACCACGAAAGACGATATCCGCGACAACTATCCGTTTGGTTTGTTTGCTGTCCCGCAAAAGAAGATCGTGCGTATCCACGCAAGTTCCGGCACAACGGGTAAACCCACCGTCGTTGGTTACACCAAAAACGACATCAACAACTGGAGTGACTGTGTGGCGCGCCTGTGCATGGCGGTCGGTGTCACGGATGAAGATGTTGCGCAAATCTCGTTTGGCTACGGCTTGTTCACGGGTGCGCTCGGACTGCACTACGGTCTTGAGAAAATCGGTTGTTCGGTCATCCCCGTTTCCAGCGGCAACACACAAAAGCAAGCGATGCTTCTCAAAGATTTCGGTTCGACCGTGTTGGTCAGTACACCGTCCTACGCGATGTACATGAGCGAGGTCGCACACGAGATGGGCATTTCCGACGACGAGATCAAGCTTCGTATCGGTTTGTTCGGCTCGGAAGGTTGCACCAACGAGCTTCGCGACCTCATCGAAAAAGGCTTTGGCTTGTTCTCAACCGACAACTACGGCATGAGCGAATTGATGGGTCCCGGCGTTTCGGGCGAATGCGTCGAGCGCGACGGCTTGCACTTTGCGGAAGATCATTTCCTTCCCGAAATCATCGACCCCGCCACAGAAAAGCCGCTGGGCGAAGGTGAAAACGGCGAATTGGTTGTGACCACACTCACCAAAGAAGGCATCCCGCTCCTGCGCTATCGCACGAAGGATATCACCAAACTCAATTATCAAACCTGCAAATGCGGCAGAACGCATGCCCGTATGGATAAAGTCAAAGGTCGTTCGGACGATATGCTTAAGATTCGCGGTGTGAACGTGTTCCCCTCGCAAATCGAAAGTGTCATGGCGAACATCGAAGGCATTTCGCCGCACTATCAGCTGGTGCTGACTCGCCGCAATTACACCGACTATCTCGAAGTCAAAATCGAGCTTGTGGACGCTACGCTTCTTGAGAATTTCCAAGGTCTTGAGGCGCTTCGTCAATCGGCCATTTCGAAACTTCGCACCGTTCTTGGCATCGACGCCAAGGTAACACTTGTCTCCCCTCGTTCGCTCGAACGTTATGAAGGAAAAGCCAAGCGCATTGTTGATATGCGCAACCAGGAGGTATAACTGTGAAAAAGACTTTGATGCTCGGCAACCAAGCGGTCGCCAGAGGTTTGTATGAAGCGGGTTGCTGTGTGGCATCCAGCTATCCCGGTACCCAGCACCGAGATCACTGAATTTGCCGCTACATATGACGATATTGCATGCGAATGGGCTCCCAACGAAAAAGTGGCAATGGAAGCCGCTTTCGGTGCCTGCCTCGCCGGTAAGCGCAGTTTCTGCGCCATGAAGCACGTCGGTTTAAACGTCGCAGCTGATCCGCTCTTCACCATCTCCTACACCGGTGTCAATGCCGGTATGTTGATCGTGGTCGCAGACGACGCCGGTATGCACAGCTCGCAAAACGAGCAAGACTCTCGTCACTACGCCGCATCTGCAAAAGCGCCGATGCTGGAGCCGTCCGATTCGGCAGAGTGCCTTGAGTTCGTTAAAATCGGTTATGAACTGTCCGAGCAATTCGATACCCCTGTCATTCTTAAAATGTGCACTCGCGTGGCACACTCGCAAAGCCTCGTCGAGCTCGCCGACCGTGTCGAGCCCGAAGTGAAGCCTTACGAGAAGACTCCCTCGAAATATATTATGATGCCCGGTTTTGCTAAAAAGCGTCACCCCATTGTCGAGCAGCGCACGCTTGATCTGGCGAAATACGCCGAGACTTCCCCGCTTAACCGCGTGGAAATGGGCGGCACGAAAATGGGTATTATTACCTCTTCGACTAGCTATCAATACGTCAAAGAAGTGTTCGGCGACGAAGTCAGCGTGTTGAAGCTCGGTATGATCCACCCCCTGCCCGTCAACCTTATCAAAGATTTCGCCGCGAAAGTGGACCGTCTTGTGGTTGTGGAAGAGCTTGACGATGTGATTGAAACGCACTGCCGCAAGCTCGGCTTGGAAGTCGAAGGCAAATCCTTGTTCCCGAACATCGGCGAATTCTCTCAAAACCTCGTTGCTTCCGCGCTCGGCAAATCCGTCGAAGGTGGCACGGCACTTGAAGAAGATATGCCCGTGCGTCCTCCTGTCATGTGCGCCGGTTGCCCGCACCGCGGCCTCTTCTACACACTCGCAAAAAACAAAATCACCGTTATGGGTGATATCGGTTGCTACACCCTCGGCGCACAAGCCCCGCTTTGCGCCATGGACGCCACCATTTGCATGGGTGCTTCTATCTCGGGTCTGCACGGCTTTAATAAAGCACGCGGCGAAGAAAGCGAAGGCAAAACCGTCGGCGTAATCGGCGACTCTACTTTCATGCATTCTGGTATGACCGGTCTTGTGAACGTGGCATACAATGCAACGAACTCCACCGTCATCATCCTCGACAACTCCATCACCGGAATGACGGGTCACCAACAAAACCCGACCACCGGCTACAACATCAAAGGCGATCCTGCCGCGAAAGTGGATTTGGAAGCCCTTTGCCGTGCGCTCGGCATCCATCGTGTTCGTGTGGTGGATCCTTACGATCTCTCCGCTTGTGACACGGCGATTAAAGAAGAACTTGCCGTCAAGGAACCGTCGGTCATCATTTCCCGCCGTCCTTGCGTGCTCCTCAAATCCGTCAAAGCCAACCCGCCGCTTACGGTTAATGTCGACAAATGCCGTAGCTGTAAAAAATGCATGAAACTCGGTTGCCCTGCCATCAGCATGAAGAACGGCAAGGCTTCTGTCGATCCTACGCTCTGCGTCGGCTGTGATGTATGTAAACAACTCTGTGCTTTCGATGCTTTTGAAAGCACTGCGAAATAAGGAGGCAAACAGACATGGAAACAAAAAATATTATGATCGTCGGTGTCGGCGGTCAAGGCAGTCTGCTTGCCAGTAAACTTCTCGGCAGATTGCTGATGGACCAAGGGTATGATGTCAAGGTCTCCGAGGTTCACGGTATGAGCCAACGCGGCGGCTCGGTTGTGACCTATGTTCGCTACGGCGACAAGGTATACTCCCCTGTCATTGACAAAGGCGAAGCGGATGTTATCATTTCTTTCGAACTCCTTGAAGCCGCGCGCTGGACAGAGTACCTTAAAAAAGACGGTCAAATCATCGTCAACACACAACAAATCGACCCGATGCCCGTCATCACGGGCGCGGCCGCTTATCCCGAAGATCTCGTCAGCAAAATGCAAGCAAGCGGTCACAAAGTGGATGCATTTGACGCGCTGTCGCTTGCAAACGAAGCCGGTTCCGCCAAAGCGGTCAACATCGTGCTGATGGGACGTCTTTCGCATTATTTCGACATCTCCGACGACGCTTGGCAGGCTGCCCTTGAAGCCTGTGTGCCGCCGAAGTTCATGGAGTTGAACAAAAAAGCCTTCACGCTTGGCAAGGACTTGTAATTCCGCTCAATCCCCTTATCAAAGGAGTGTCTGCAAATGCCCAAATATTTTCAACCCGAGATCGAAACCGCATCCGTAGAGCAAATTCGCGCCATCCAAGACGAGCGTTTAACAAAAACTGTCAAGCATGTTTATGAAAATGTAGCACTTTATCGCGAACGCATGGATGCCGCCGGCATCAAACCGGAAGACATCACTTGTGCCGCAGATCTTTATAAACTCCCCTTTACCTACAAACAGGATTTGCGTGACACCTATCCTTACGGCATGATGGCAGTACCGATGACCGACGTTGTGGAACTTCACGCAAGTTCCGGCACAACAGGTAAACAGGTTGTCGTCGGCTATACACAAAACGATCTCGATATGTGGGCCGATATCGTTGCTCGCCAATTGATTGCCATCGGCGCCGACAAAGATGATTTTGTGCATAACGCTTACGGTTACGGTTTGTTCACCGGTGGTTTTGGTTTGCACAAAGGTGCACAACGCATCGGTGCAACCACAATCCCCGTTTCCAGCGGCAACACCGCCCGTCAAATCACCATCCTCAAGGATTTCGGATCAACCGTTCTGTGCTGCACACCCTCTTACGCGTTGTACATCGGTGAGACGCTCGAGCAAATGGGTTTGACTCATAACGATCTCTCCCTCAAAGCCGGCATTTTCGGTGCCGAACCCTGGACAGAAGGCATGCGCAAAGATATCGAGAAAAAACTCGGTATTAAAGCCTACGATATCTACGGGCTGACCGAAATCATGGGTCCGGGTGTTGCTTTTGAATGTGAAGAGCAAACCGGCATGCACGTCAATGAAGACCATTTTATTGTGGAAATCATTGACCCTGATACGGGTGAAGTGCTTCCTGAGGGTGAAGAAGGCGAAATCGTCTTCTCCTGCATCAGCAAAGAAGCATTCCCGCTTCTTCGCTACCGCACACGCGACATCGGTGTGTTGACTCGTAAAAAGTGCTCCTGCGGCCGTACTTTTATCAAAATGAGTAAACCGCGCGGCAGAACCGACGATATGCTGATCATCCGCGGTGTCAACGTGTTCCCCTCGCAGATCGAAACCGTTCTTACGCAACTCGGCTACTCGGCGAACTATCAACTGATCGTTGACCGCGTTAACAATACCGATACCCTTGAGGTGCGCGTGGAAATGACGCCCGATATGTTCTCCGACGCGGTGCGTAACATTTCTTCCAAAGAATTTGAGATTCGCGAAGCACTTAAGAGCTTGCTCGGACTGTCTGCGAAAGTCAAACTGGTCGAACCGCAAACCATCGAACGCTCGATTGGCAAAGCCGTACGCGTCATTGATAACCGTAAACTGCACGACTGATATATTTTAAAGGAGGAATTTCAAATGACCATCAACCAGCTTTCGATCTTCATCGAAAACAAAGAAGGTAAGCTCGCCGAGCTGACCTCCACTCTCGCTCGCGAAGGTATCGACATTCGCGCCATGTCGGTTGCCGATACTCAAGATTTCGGTATTCTTCGTTTGATCGTCAGTGATTGCGACCGCGCAATCAACGTCCTCAAAGAAGCAGGCTGTGTTGTCTCCGTGACGCAGGTTCTTGCCGTTGCGATCCCCGATTCCCCCGGCAGCCTTGCAAAAGTGTCGCACATCCTCGCTGACAACCACATCAGCATTGAATACATGTATGCGTTTATCACCCGTCGTCAAGAAGCGGCGTATGTGGTGTTCCGCGTAGCAGACAACCAAACAGCTGCTGAACTTCTGACCGCCAGCGGAGTGAAACTCGCTACCGCCGCGGACATCGACATGCTGTAATGTATTCGTAAAACGCGGCAGACTTTTCTGCCGCGTTTCATTTTTGATGAAACGAGGTCTTTCTCATGCCCTCTTTATTATTAGCAAAGCTCCACTCTTTGACGGTATATCGTCGATTGCTCGACAAACCCGTTTTACATGCATTTTGTAATCTACTTAAAGCTACCTGTACAAATGAAGTTGAATTTTGTGACTGCTATGGTGTTTTTTGCGCAACGCTTCACCAAACACCTGCCCCTCACAGCCTTGCTCAAGCAATTGCCGCGGATATTTTGACCGATGATAATCCGTTTTCATCGGCTTGTTCTGCCGACCGTCGACCGAGTGCAGCTTTGTTTGCCGCCGCAAAGCGTGATCTTACCATTCTTTGCGAAGCATCTCACTGTACGATTGAAGATGTCTTGTCTGCGTGTACATTTCAAACAACGCTCGATCTTCCCGCTTGGAATGTCGAAGTCCCCGAAGCACCGCTGGACAGTGATGATTGGGGGATCCAAGTGGAGGATATTGCCGCTTACCACGCTCGCTTCGGATGCGGACGCTTTGCACAACACCGTGCATTCCTGTGGCGAGCGGGTCGCTTGATCCCTGTTGAGCATCCCGATCCGATACGTTTACACAACTTGAAAAGCTATGACTATCAACGACAAATCGCGATCGATAACACCTTGGCATTCCTTAACGGGTTTGAAGCCAACAATATTTTGTTTTACGGTGATCGCGGTACGGGAAAATCCTCTACCGTTAAAGCGCTCCTCAACGAATATGCCGATATGGGTCTTCGCATGATCGAAGTCCCTAAGGAATATTTGCGCGAACTCCCTGATCTGACCGAACAAATCGCAGGTTTACCGATGAAATTCATACTGTTCATCGATGATTTGTCGTTTAACGCCAATGACGACAACTTCGCCGCACTCAAAGCCGTGTTAGAAGGCGGATTGGCGTCACGTCCCGCCAACGTATTGATCTACGCAACCTCCAACCGCCGTCATTTGCTCAAGGAAACCTTCTCCGACCGTGACGGCGACGAAGTGCATCGCGGCGATACCGTGCAGGAATCTGTCTCGCTTTCCGACCGCTTCGGCATTTCGCTGACATTCTTACTCCCTGACAAGCAACATTTCTTGGAAATCATCGGTAAAATGGCGGACGATGCCGACCTTCGCGTTGATCGCGATCGATTGCTTGCCGCCGCTGAACGTTGGGCGATCCAACGAGGCGGACGCTCTCCGCGCTATGCCAGACAGTTTATGATCGACATTCAAAACCGTTTGGCACGCGGCGAGTCGATTTAAGGAGGCGATCGCATGTTTTCGTTTCTTCGTCGTAAACGCAAGCCTTCCGAAACGTCCGGCGGCGATCCGCTTCTTATAAAAATGGACGGAAAAGAACTGGCATACGTGACCGAACGCCTCCGTGACGACAGCGGCAACGTGGTCGAAAGCGTGCTCGGTAAAGTCGGACGCATCAACGCACGCCCCGATATTATCACAGTCGTATGCAACGGAACACCCGTCTTTTCCTGCG
>JAZTZV010000055.1:0-13161 GCA_045637645.1 Acutalibacteraceae bacterium
CCTGGAGTATCTCGAAGAGGATCCCGCCAACGAAGAAAACGTCACCCGCATTAAGAACTATCTGGCGGTCAACGGCGGGAAATAAGAAACGATATACGCCAATCCCCGCTGTGAAACCACAGCGGACATTTTTTATGTGTGCGCATGGTAATAAAAAAGCGTCTCCTTTTTCGAGGAGACACTTTTGGTATGTATGAAAATCAGCCGACAGTGGCTTTGTCGCGTGCCGTATCACACACAGCAGACACAATGCCTTTTTGTGCGCGATAGCTCGTCACGCCCAAAATGGTTTCGCCGTCGATTTGAAGCGGCGTCGGACGGTCGAATTCGACGGTAATGTCGTGACCCTCCAACAGGGTGGTGGTTTTGGTATGACGCAGATGCTCGCCTTTAAACAGCGAGGGGAAATGGATCAAGGTTTTGAGTTTTCCTGTGCTGTGCATCAACATCACCGACAAGGTGTCACCGGTGCGTTTTTGTGCGGGGGTCGGCATCATGCCGCCGCCGTAATAACAACCGTTCATCGTCGGAGCGATCCACACCTTTTTGAAGGTGTAGGTTTCCCCGTCGACGGTCACTTTGGCGTTGGTCGGTTTGTAATGGAACAGCAACCCTTTGATGGCGATGGCGGTGTAGTTGATCGGCTTGTTGATGTTGTCACGTGCATATTGCTCGCGCATCGCATCGCCGACTTCACAGCAATAGCCGTCAATGCCGAAACCGACGCCGTTGATAAAACGCGTGGTTTTGCCGTTGATCGTCACGGTGGGGAGGTTGCAAAGATACTCATTGACTTGGATGAGGGGGTTGTCCTCCGAAACGGTGAATTCGCGCGCAAAATCGTTGCCGCTTCCGACGGAGAAGAGGAACAGCTCTTGCCGGATCGTCAGATCTGCTGTGTCGTTGGCGAAACGGTTGAGCGTGCCGTCGCCGCCGCATAAAATCACGTGATCCGACGGGTCGAGTGCTGCAAAAAACGCGGCGTAGCTGTCGATCTCTTGCATGTTGTAGAACGGAGCGTCGGGATAGCGACCTTTCAGCGGTTCGATCGCTTGCAAGCATTGACCGCCGCCTGCGCTGGGGTTATACAGAATGTGTGTTTGGCTCATTGGGATTCTCCTCCTTACAGTTCATGGCTGAAAGAGCGTGTCGCACACGCTCGCCGATGTCGCCGTTTCGCATCTGCGAAACCTCGTCCGCAGACACGACATCCACCACACGCACCCACACGTCGGTTTTGCGAAACGGGGTGCGTTTGTGAATGTGTTGTGTGCCGTCCACCGCTACAACAACGATGGGGGCTTGTGCTTTGCGTGCGATGGTGAAGACGCCGTTGTGGAAGGGCAAAAGTTCGCCGCTTTTACTGCGCGTGCCCTCGGGATAAATGCCGATGGAGACTTCGCGCGAGTGAAGCAGATCGGCGGCTTTGTTGAGCGTGGTGATGGCGTTGCGTGCACTTTCGCGATCAATTGCCATGAAACAGCATTTGCGGATCAAACGTCCGAAGACGGGAACGTTGAAGTTGGAAGGCTTGGAGATGAATGCGGGACGCCATTGCTTGAAAATGTGCCACGTCACAATGGGGTCGTAGTTCGAAATGTGGTTGCCGACAAACAACGGCATCATATCGGGGGTGACGCGTTCGAGCCCTTCGGTGTGCAACTTGATGCGCAACAGCTTGATCGCGTCCGCTGTCGCGCCGTTGAGAAGCGCGCGGTAAAATCGGCTGTGGTGATCGTATTCCTTTTTCGGATCCACAAGCAACGCGCACACGATTAAAAATACGATATATCCGAGGATAGCGGTGATCAAGACGAGTGCGATCGCAACAAGAATGTTGACAGCCATCATATCGCCGATCCTCCTTTTATTGACAAAATACGACAAATTTCTTTGTACACTATAGTACAGAAATCTAAACTGAAACGAAACACCACGACATGATGCTATGTTCATGTCGGGGTGTTTGATTAGTTTCCTTTATCCAAACGAAGCGTAAAGGTTGTGACGAGATTTTCGCTTGTGACAAAAATCTCGCCGTTGTGGAGATCCACAATGCGTTTGACGATCGCCAATCCGATGCCGTTGCCTTTGGATGTGTGAGATTCATCCGCTTGATAAAACTTTCGAAACAGTTTGGGTTTTGCGGACGGATCAATTTGGCTGCCGGTGTTGGTGATATCCACCTCAAGGCAGTCGTTTTCCTCGCGGATGCGAATGGAGATCGTGCCGTTTTCGGGCGTGAATTTGACGGCGTTGTCAATCAAATTGATCCACACCTGATTGAGAAGTTCCTCGCTCGCGGTGATGGTGTGTTCGTCAAAATTCAAGTCATAGTTGAGTTGCCGTTGCGACCATTTGTTTTCAAGAAGCAAAAAGCAAGAGCGGATTTGCTCGGACAGATTAAACGTGGAAACATCGCTCAAAATCGTTTGGTTCTCAACTTTTGTTAAGTTGAGAACGTTCGTCGCCATATCCGCCAAACGCAACGATTCTTTCTCGATGATGGTCAAGTATTCGTTGCGTTGCTCGTCGGTCAAATCGCCGCGTTTGAGCAACTTGGCGAAGCCTGCGATCGAGACGATGGGTGTTTTGAATTCGTGCGAAAAATTGTTGATAAAATCCTCGCGCAACGACTCGGTGTTTTCAAGTTCCTTCGCCATGATGTTAAAGCTGTCTTGGATTTCCAAAAACGGTTTTTTAAACGTCAAGCGCGCTTTGAAATCGCCTGCCGCCAGTCGATTGGTTTGGGTGATGAAATTGTTGATCGGTTTGAGCGGGATATCGCTCAGTAAGAATGCGAGCACCATGCCGATCAGCAAGCTGACCACCGACATCATCAAAATGACATTCATGGGTGTCAGCGTACCGTCGCCGAAATTGTTGATCACGCCCGTGATGATCAGCAAATACACCAGCAGCGCCGCCAATGCAATGGAGACGGTTTGAATGGTGAAGACGACCACAGTGTATAAAATGGTTAAGGAAATACGATGCTTGTTTTTCTTTTTCGATTTATTTTTCATATCCGTTTGACCGCCTTGTATCCGAGTCCGCGCACCGATTCGATTTGGAATTCTTCCCAACCTTCAAACCGTCGGCGCAGGCGACCGACATGCACCGTCACGGTTTCCCAACCGGTGTCGCTGTCGACGCCCCAAATTTCGTCCATCAGTTGGATGCGGGTGAAAATATGTCCGGGGTAGGAGAGGAGCTTGTACAAAAGAAGGAATTCCTTTTGAGGAAGCTCGTGCGTTTCGCCGTGACCGGTGACGGTCATGGCGTCGTAATCCACCACCACGTTGCCGATGATGATTTTGCGTTCGTTCGCAATCTTGGCGCGGCGCAACAGCGCTTTGATGCGAAGCAACAATTCCTCTTCGTCGATGGGCTTTGTCATGTAGTCGTCGGTACCGACTAAAAATCCCTTATGCTTATCGGCAGGAAGCTGCTTGGCGGACACCATCAAAATAGGGAGATTGTTTTCGCTTTCGCGCAAAATTTGTGTGAATTCGTAGCCGTCGATTTTGGGCATCATGATGTCCAATACCACAAGATCGATATGTTCCGTATCCAGTTTTCGGAGTGCTTCTTCGCCGTTTTCTGCCGTAAAAACGGTGTATTTCTCCGCTTCAAGCACCGCGCGAAGCAAGAGCCTTGTGTTCGCGTCGTCGTCGGCGATCAAAATGTTAAACATGATCCGCTCTCCTCCTTTTTCATTCTATTGTAATGTATTTAAGAAGCGTTTGTCAATAGACGGAAGTAATTGAATGTATTTTGCTGAAAAAAGTTGAAATATCGAAGAGTTTGTGATACCATACCCTCAAAGGGTGCAAGGTGAAAACAGCGATCAAGCGGTTTTTGCACCATTCTTCAGCAATGTGCAATTCTGTAATAAAAGGATGATGAACAATGAACTGTCCTCAATGCGGCTGTGAGATTACGGATGAAAAAGCGATGACCTGCCCTTCTTGCGGCGCAGGGTTTGAACAAGAGCAAACTCCGCCGAAAAAGAAGAAAAAACCGTGGCTGATCATATTGTTGATTGTGATCGCCGTGCTGGTGATCATACCGATCGTGTTGGTTGCGATCGTGGCAATTGCGGCGGTGTTGGGGTTGGGTGTCTTCGCGTTTTTCAATGTCAACAAACAGGATGAGATCGCTTTGAAGGAACCGATCTCAACCGTGACCACGAGCTATTACGAAGACTACGACGAATATCCCGATACCACCGTTATAACCGAGGTTCCCCAAACGGAATCGCAAGCGATCGTGATGCCGGCGCTTATTGGATCGGATGCGGACGAAGCGCAGATCTATTTGAACGGACTGGGCTTGCAAGTGGTGCTCGCACAAGCGTACAGCGACGCCGCCGTCGGTTGCATCATCAGCCAATCGCATGCGGACGGTGAGGTTTTGATGAAAGGGGATACGGTCACGCTGGTGGTGTCCGAAGGTCCGGAATATCAGCAAAAGGTGGTCGTGGTCGCACCGCAAGGCTCGTCCTACGGCAAACTGGTGTTGTATGATTGGGCGGACGGCGTGTGGAACGAGTTCTTTTCCTGTGATGCGTCGGTCGGCAAAAACGGCATCGGTGCGGATTACGGCGAAGGCAAAGGAATCAGTCCCGAAGGTGAGTTCAAAATCGGCGTGGCACTCGCGGCAAACGGTGTCAACACCTACGACTGGCCTGTTGAGCGCGTGACGCTTGACACTTGCATTGTTGATGATGTGAACTCGCCGTATTACAACACCATTCAGTCGATTTCTTCTTTGCCCGACGGCGTGCATTACGACACCATCGGCAATACGCTGATCAACGGCTTCAGCGAAGTGTGCATTTTCATTGAGCATAACGGCAACGGCTACACCTCCGACGGCGTGGTGGCAGGTAAAGGCTCGGTCATCACGATTTGCTCGAAATCCACGGCGCTTGAGCCGACGGCAGGCTGTGTCGACATTTCGACGGCTGATATGTTTGCTTTGTTGTCGATGCTTGATACCACCAAAAATCCGCACATCGAAATCAAAGCGGATTGAGGAGCTTTTATGAATAAACGGCAAATTCTGCGGGGCGGCATTGTGCTGTGGTTGTGTGGGGCGATGTGCCTGTCGTCGTGTGCGGCACCGCCTTGTGAAACGGAGACGACCGCGACCTCGAGCGTCACAACAACCGCAACAACGACGACAACCGCGACCGTCGTCTCGACAACGATCGTCACCACGACAACGCAAGTTCCGATGATCGAACAACCCGCCGAACTGACGGCGTGGCTGTCGATGCATGCACTGGACTTTGCATCTTTGCAAGAGGTTGGATGCGAACAGCTGGTGATCGTTACAAGCGAAGACGAAACGTGTGTCCGCTTCTTTGCGTGCGTGGACGGACAATGGCAAGAACAAACCACGATGTCGGCAACGGCGTATGTCGGCAAAAACGGTGTGACTTCGTATAAACAAGAGGGTGACGGGTGTACCCCACGCGGATGGTATGCGATTGATGAAGCGTTTTATATCCATGATAAACCCGACACGATGCTGG
Source organism: Acutalibacteraceae bacterium (assembly GCA_045637645.1). Lineage (GTDB taxonomy): Bacteria > Bacillota > Clostridia > Oscillospirales > Acutalibacteraceae > RGIG1959. The sequence goes on from JAZTZV010000055.1 coordinate 5,543, forward strand.
CGGCTTTTGAAATCACCGACGATACATACTGGGTGGACGATCCGCAGTCTGTGTTTTATAACCGTCGTGTCGAGGGACTTTCGCAACAGGATTGGAACAGTGCCGAGCACATGATCGACTATGAGGTGTATCGCTACGGCTTTGTGATCGCATACAATACGCAAGCGTTACCGAATGTCGGCTCGGCAATCTTTTTTCATATCGGCGATCACTCGACACTTGGTTGTGTCGCAACCGATGAAGAGACGGTATTGCGTTATTTGCGTGAGCTTGATCCCGCCGCACATCCGTATATTTTAATCGTATAAATGCAAAAAAAGAACCCTCAATGAGTAGGGTTCTTTTTTATTTTAATTGTTGCGATATTCGGTGCGGGCGAGATCAAATTTGATGGTGTTCATCTCGTTGCCGTCGGTGTCGCGAATGAACAACGTGCGGTTGATAAACTTGACCGCGTCAAAGAGTTCTTCGGAGGTTTCGGCGATAAGGGTGAAACGACCGAAATGCTGTCCGAGTGTGCCGATCGCGCTTTCGGCGACGGTGTCACCGACATGGTAGTATTGGATGAAATCCTGCAAGCAGGCAATCGCTTTGCATTCGTCCAAACCTTCGATCGTGCCGAGTGTACCCGCGTTGAGCGGAACGGTCAATTGCGCGCCGAACTTGCCGCCGCAACGCACATCAAGTTTTTGCTTTTCGTCATCGGTCAGCATCGGGCCGCCGAGCGCGAAACGCGCCATCATCTTCATGTCGTTGATGCCCATGAGCGGGAAGGTGAATTTAAACAGCATGCCGCCGCTCAAACGATAGCCCATTTCGTGGAAGTAGATCTTACCTTGATAAGGGAGCGCTTGGAAGAACGCGGTACCGTTTTTGAGACCCATGCCCTTGAGCATATTGCGTACCGCTTGATCCATGTGCGCCATGTAATAATCCGCGTATTTCGAAGGGGTATAAGTAAAGTGGCTGATAAGGCTCTTGCGCTCGATCGGATCGGCGATGTAGGTGTCGATGAGCAGATACGGATATGCCTCGCCGTCGTCGAGAATATAACGCGCGCCGAACAGCTCGCCGCCGTTTTCAATGTATTTTTCAACCACAATGCGCTTACACTTGGAATAGCTCATCGCAAAGCGACATGCTTCGCGCAACGAGGATTTGTCAAGACACACGCTGATGCCGTTGGAGCTCGAGCCGTCCACCGGCTTGACGATGACAGGGAAGTCCACCGCGTCGAGTTCTTCGTCGGTGGAGTTTTCGTCAACGTCGTATTTGCGGGGGCAATCGACGCCGTGATCGATGCAATATTGTTTGAATTCGTCCTTGTTCGCGCAACGGTCCCACAATTCCATCGTCGTGTAGCAGGGGAGTCCCGTTTCCTCGCACAAACGGATGAGGTTGCGAATGTTGAATTCGCTCGGGCCGCAGAACACACCGTCCACACCGCGTTCGGCGATCAACGCCTTGAGTCCGTCGAAATCGGTGGTGCTGACCATGGCGGTCTCGTCGGCGATCTCTTTGGCAACGCCGCCCTCGAGATAATCGGTCACAACGGTGTAAGCGCCCATCTCTTTGGCGTTTTTCACCAGATCCAGTGTGGCGGTACCGCCGCCTAAAACCAACAGTTTCTTGCCTTGTATATCCATGTGGGAAAGCTCCTTTCTTTGAATCAACAGGATATATACAGTATAGCACAGGTCGTTTTTAAAAACAAGGGGCATTGTGGAAACGAAAAGAGTTGACTTGAAATTTCATATAAAGTATAATATACTTGTTGAGATGCAATCACACAATACGGCTATTTATGGTGATCAAGGATGAAAAAAACAATCGTTTGGATAAGCGCTGTTTTGGCTTTGGTATTTTTGATAGAATCGGTGGCAGGAGCGGTTTTGATCGTTTCCTATCACCAAGACAAACAAGACGAGGATTTTTCCTTTATGTATGTGGAACCTGTTTACCGTCTGTTAAAATTATCCGACTATGATGCGGCGTTCGAGGCGTATCGTGACAGTGGTGTGCTGTATTTGGATATCAGCGGTATCACGCAAACCGATTGCGGTTATTTGATTTCGCAAATAGCGTATTTTGCCGAGCAATACGGGCTTACTGTGGATTCTTGTTCACGGAATGAAGCAATTGAAAAAGGATATTTGCGAACGGATCCGTCCGATCCGGACGGAATGCCGATCGTCCAAAATTGTGTTTGGATCATCTTGAACGATCGGATGGATGAGGACGGTATGGTCAAGGCGGATTTTTGCTTGTATGCCGGAGATCGAGCGGCATATTATGGTGAAATGACACTCACAAAGAAAGACGGCCGTTGGAGTATAAGCGACGTACGCGGCGGTTTATCATAAAGAGTAATGTTATATAGTTGCGGAAACATATTACACACTCATGATTGCAAAACGGATGTGCGGCTTTGTGATGATGAGTGTGTTTTGTTGTTTTGTGAAAAGTGTTCTTGCTTTTTTTGTCGAAATGGTCTATAATAAGATGATGTACGTGTATTATGAAGGAGGACGACTATTGTGTTGATTTCCGTTGCTATTCCGTGCTACAAATCCGAAAAAACCATCGAGAGCGTCGTCAACGAGATCCGTGACACGATCACCAAGGACGGCCGCTACGATTATCAAATCATTCTTGTCAATGATTACCCGTTTGACAACACCTTCTCAGTCATCGAGCGTCTTTGCGCGGAGGATCCCAAAATTGTGGGCGTCAACCTGTCGCGCAACTTCGGTCAAACGTCGGCAAAATTGGCGGCGCTGACCTATGTCAAGGGCGACGTGCTGGTGTATATGGACGACGACGGTCAGCACCCCGCCGAAGGCATCATTCCGCTTGCGGAAAAGGTGCTCGAGGGCTACGACGTGGTGTATGCCTATTTCAAAAATAAGCAACACAGCCTGTTCAAACGCATCACCAGCAAACTCAACGCCAAAATGTCCGAACTCAACGGCACGCGTGTCAAGGGTGTGCACGTCTCGAGCTTTTATGCCATCAGCCGCTTTGCGGTCGATGCCTACGAAGGCTACAACAGTCCGTTCCCCTCGATGATGGGTTACCTCAACACCATGATCGGCAAAACGACCGAAATCGAAATGCCGCACCGTGCGCGCATGGCGGGCCATTCGAACTATTCGCTGGACAAACTGTTGAAACTGTGGCTCAACGGTTTTACCAACTTCTCGACAAAGCCTCTGCGCTTCATCGCGTTTACGGGCATCGCGTTTGCGATTCTCGGCTTCCTCGGTGGTTTGGGCGTTGTGATCACAAAAGTAACGATGATGATCCTCGGTCAAAATATGGAGGCAGGCTATGCATCCATCATGGCGACCTTGCTGTTCATCGGCGGTTTGATCTTGCTTGCTCTCGGCTTCATCGGTGAATACATCGGCCGCATTTACATGACGCTGAGCAACCTGCAACAATACCGTGTGCGTGAAGTGATCAACGCCCCGACTACGGATAAATGAAGCGAAAAGGAACATCGGTATGAAGAAGAAATTAGCATTTGACCCGAAGTGGTTCATGATCTTGCACCTTCTCATCGCGTTCAACTCGCTGGGCGGTGTGCTGTCGAAAACCGCGTCGATCGTAGAGGGTGAATTCGGCATGATCTCCTTGCCGTTCATCGGCGTGTATGCGGCGGAGATCTTTGTGCTGTTCACCTACGCCATTGTGTGGCAACAGATCCTCAAACACATTCCGTTGACGACCGCGTTTTGCAACAAATCGGTCGGTATGATTTGGACAACGATGTGGGGCGTGTTCTTGTTCCATGAGGAAATTACTCCTGTCATGATTCTCGGCGCCGCGATCGTGCTTGTCGGCGTGTTATTGGTGGTGATGTCGCGTGAATAGTTTCTGGTTTTATGTCGGGCTGTACATCAGCGGCGTGTTCATTTCCGCCGTTGCGCAAATGATGCTCAAAAAGAGCAGTACGAAAAAAGCGGTTTATAACGCGTTCACGTTGGCGGAAAAATGGTTCCCGAAGCCGTATGCACGCTTTGAAAACAGCAAAAATAAAATTGCCGCTCTCGTGAAGAAGTACAAAAAATTGCTGGCGGAATATCTCAATCCCTTCACGATACTGGCATACACGATTTTCATTGTGGCGACCTTTTTGACGATCTTCTCGTACAAAGAAGTGCCGCTGTCGATGGCGCCGATTCTGGGTGCAACGGAATATTTCTTTGTCGCCGCCCTCAGCCGCATTTTCCTCAAGGAAAAGCTGACGCTCAAAAAAGCGATCGGCTTGGCGGTGATCGTGCTTGGCATCTTGGTCTATTCGTCCGAAAAAATCTTCATCGGTCTCTGCTGCGGCAGTGATGCGGCGAGCAGTTTGTTGACGATTGCCGTCCAATCGATGTTGTAACAAAAAACAGCTGTCACAACTCCCGTATTGCGGAGCGGTGACAGCTGTTTTGTTTAGAATACAAGAGGAGGGGCATCATACGGATGCGGGATCGGCTTCCGTCAACAATTGCACAGCGTATTGCGCCGCTTGCGATAAGGCTTGATCGCGACGGGTCACCACAACGGGATGACGCATATACGGCGCTTTTTCAATATCCAATATCCGCAAATCGTCGCTCGGCATTTGCGACACAAACGGATAGGGCAACACGGTTGCGGCGACTTGTGCGCGTGCGAGGGTGTAAAGTGTCATGAGATTGACGGCTTCGACGGCGATCGTCGGCGTGAAGTTCGCGCGGGCGCACAGCTTGTCAAACAGTTGACGCATCTCCTGCGTCGCACCGACCACCGCAAACGGAAGTTCGCGACAATCCTCCATGGATACATGAGATGCGGTCGGGTCGGGGAGCTTGTCGGCAAGCGCCTTGGGGACGATCAGCACCAAACGATCGGTGGCAAGCGGATGCACGTCGAGCACCGAGTCGTCGACGGGAAGGTTCACGATCGCGAAATCGAATTTGCCTTCCGCCGCGTCGCGTCGAACAAGATCGCTCCCTTCTTCATGCAGGCGGATTTGGATGCCGGGGAATTTGTCGCGCACGCGACGCAGGACATCGGCGATCAGATAACTGCTGCGAAACGGCGTGATGCCGATGTTGAGCGTACCCGCTTCACCCGATTTGAAACGTTCCATTGAACGCATCAGTTGGTTTTCTTTGTACAAAAGCGCTTCCGCCTCGGCAATGAAGTGCTCGCCGGCGGGTGTGAGTGCCAGCGGTGTCGTGTTGCGATCGAACAATTTGACACCAAGCTCGTTTTCAAGCGCTAAAATTTGTTTGCTCAATGCGGGTTGGGAAATGTTCAGTTTTTCCGCAACTTGCGAAAAATTGCGAGTTTTCGAGAGCAACACCGCGTATTGCCATTGACGGGAATTCACAAAACCACTCCTACATATAACCTTTATTATATGTAGTGTATATCTAAAATGGAAAAAACGCAAGTGTTTTTTGAAAAAAGGGATTGACAAAACAGGAAACACTATGTATAATAACCAATAGATAATAACTGCTATAACTTAAAAAGAATAGCAGAACAGAAAGGTTGTGAGGATATGACAGCGTTGATCTATTTGGGAATCATGCTGGCGGTGATTCTCGTATGGTTCATGGCGCTCAAGCGCCCTGTGTATGAAGCGGTGCTGGTCAGCTTCATCGTGTTGATTTTATCGGTTGGTTTTGTGACTCCGGAGAAAATTTTTTCGGCTGATGCGCAAAAAGCGTTTGAAGCTGCCGGTACATCTCCTACGTATTGGGAATATCTTCGTGAATTGCCTCCCGCTTTGTGGAGCTGGATTGAGAAAGCGTTGTCCACCTCGCTTCTCTATTCGATGGTTGCGTTTGTCGCGATGTCGATTGTGCTGACGAAAACGAAAGTGGTCGACAGCTGCATCGCCGTCATTCTCTCGCTCATCGGTCGCGTCACGGGCGGTGCGGGCTACACGGCGGTTATCGCCAGCGCGTTCATGGGCGCGTTGTCCGGCTCCGGTCCCGGCAACGTGATGGCGACGGGGGCGCTCACCATCCCCGCAATGAAGCGTTCGGGCTTCCCCGCACACCTCGCGGCGAACATCGAAAGCAACGCGAGCTACATGGGCAACATGATCCCGCCGTCTGCGAACATCGTCGCGGCACTCGGTGCCTACATGGCGTTCGCTCCCAACTCGGAGATCACCGACGGACAATTCTGGATCGTGCTATGGGGCATTGCAATTTGGTTCATCGCCCAACGTTTGATCATGGTATGGGCATTTTGTAAATATTACAAGGTCAAGCCGATGGCGAAAGAGGAACTCCCCAACTTGAAAGAAACGCTCAAAGCGGGCTGGCAAGGCTTGCTTCTGCCTGTGATCATCCTGTTACCTTTTGTTCTCGATTTCATGTTCAAGGAAACGTTTTTCACCGATCGCTTGGGTGCGGCGGGTGCCAAGGCGTTGTCGAGCGCGATCTTGCTGTTCATTGGTGGCTTGTCGACGATGTACACCTGTTTGATCGCAAAGGATAAGAAAACCGTGACGATTCCGAGCTTGGCGGACATGTTTGCTAAAGGCGTCAAAACGATTGCTCCCACGATCGCCGTTTGCATCTTCGGTTATATGATCGGCGCGTTGTTTGCCGATCTCGGTGTGGCGGAAGGCATGAAAGATGTTGTCCAAAGCTGGAACTTCGGTCAATTCGGCACGGTGTTTGCGGTGTGCTTGATCACCTGCTTCATGGGCATGGTGATTCCCGGTTCGTCGCTGGTGGTTATTTTCGGTAGTTCGTTCATTTCGATCTTGGCGGCGGTCGGTTGCAACCCACTCTTGGTGGCGGCGATGCTTCCTTGCATCTGCGGTGTGATGTGCGGCATCACCCCGCCTCTCGGACTCGGTATGTACGCGGGCATGACGATCGCGGAGTCCGATTTCAGCAAAACCTTTAAAAACAATTTGTGGTGGGTCGGCGCACAGTTTATTATGCAAGTCGTTGTGCTGATGGGCTGGCTTCCCATTTTCGGTCTGTAAAGGAGGGGTCATGATGAAAACGTTCTGTTTGAAACTGTCGAACATCTTGAAAACCGTGTTTGGTTACGGCATTATGATCGTTCTGTTTGCGGGCGGTTTGACCTTCTTTGGTTATATGGCGGCATTGATCGTCGGCGGCGGTAACACCTACACTTGTCAAAATCCCGACTGCGGTTATGTGATCAACCTTTCCGATGAAGAAACAACGGTGACCGCTCCCGTTAAAACAGTCGAAAACGAAGGGGAAGAAGCCAAAACGGTGTGTGCGTCTTGTGACAAGGATCTTAAGGAAGGCGCGAAGCTGTGCACAAAATGCAACGCATGCCCGAAATGCGGCACCGAAACCGAAGTCGGTCTCGGCGGTGCGATCGCCAACGTGATCTCCAAAACGATCACCCCGTGGATCATCATTGCGTCGACGGTGTTGGTGCTTGTGGGTCTGCTCGCGATGTATTTGGCAGGCGAAAAATCCTTGACTCCCGAAAAGAAAAAGCGTGTGAAACACGAAGGCGAAATGTAAAAACGGAGCGGCATCCCCATTGGCGGATGCCGCGTTTTTGTGTTCAAAACCGTTGACAAAACATGGAAAATGGTGGAAAACAAAAACAATCTAAAAAAAGTAGAAGAA
>JAZTZV010000056.1:0-10887 GCA_045637645.1 Acutalibacteraceae bacterium
GGATCTCCACCTCGATATGGGTGCAATAGCCCGCAAGCGCTTCGTCGATGGAGTTATCGAGGATTTCGTACACCAAGTGGTGCAAGCCTTTTTCGCCCGTCGAGCCGATATACATACCGGGGCGTTTGCGAACCGCTTCGAGTCCTTCGAGAACTTGAATTTGGCTTTCGTCATACGCCTGTTCGGCCACGTTGCTGATTTGTTCGGTGCTCATAAGGTTTTCTCCTTTACATGTTGCGTGTGTTTATCATTATCTATACGAATTTACACCTCATCCACCGCCGTTCGGCGGTCCCCCTTCCCCTCAAGGGGAAGGCTTTTCTGATGGTTCAGAATATCTTCACAAACTTCTCGAAATCTTGTGTTGATATCCCGATTGGAATATCGCAAAATCGTGAATCCTTGTTTTTTAAAATATGCATCACGAATTTGATCGTTTTGCCTTCCTTTATCTTCATAATGCTGTGTACCATCGATTTCAATAATAATCTTGGCACAAGCAATATAAAAATCAACGATGTATTTTCCGATTACTTTTTGACGATGAACCGTGTAAGGTAATAATTTTAAAAAATCATACCATAAATGTCGTTCTTCTTTCGTCATTTTCTTTCGCAGACTTCTGGCATTTGGTGATAATCTTTTGTTATGTATATCATTCATGATTTGCACTCTCCCGGAAGCCTTCCCCTTTGAGGGGAAGGTGTCGAGCGTCAGCGAGACGGATGAGGTGTTGTATTTCGAAACTGCGACCACCGTTTCCGTAATGTCGCGGCGGCGACCTGACTCAAATACACGGTCTCTTCCCCGTGTTCGTCCACGCACACGACGTACGATTTAAAAATGTCATCGGTGATGCTGACGATGCGTCCTTGCTTTTCGCGCGTATTGAGAAAATCGCGGGTCGCGCGCGAAAGCGTCGTGTTGTCGGAATCGAAAATCCCGATCACGGTGTCGGCTCTCACGACTGTTTCCTGTCCGAGATGCAGATACATCCGCTCACGTCTCCTCTATCTTACCGTTTTGTACGTGGAAAATCGTGCCGTTTTCCAATCCGCTGACCGCGGACGGATCGCAACACGTAATAAATACTTGAAAGCCGTCGATGCGATTTAATATGTATTCTTGCCGCGAGCGGTCAAGCTCACTCATCACATCGTCGAGTAAAATCACGGGTTTTTCGCCGTAGCCTTTGGCGAGCAACGTCGCTTCCGCCAGCTTGAGCGCCAGCACCGCCGAGCGTTGTTGTCCTTGCGAGCCGAACAGGCGCGCGGACGTGCCGTTGATGTCGATCGTCAGATCGTCGCGATGCGGGCCGACGGTGGTGAAGCCTGTTTTTAAATCCACTTGTCGTGCGCGTTGCAACGCGGCAAGTAACACATCCGCCTGCGCTTGCTCTTCGTACGCCAGTTTCATCGGCTCGCGCCCTTTGGCGAGTTCATCATAAATGTCGCACGCGATCGGGCGAAGCGCTTCAATATACTCCGCGCGGAAGCGTCGCACCTGCGCGCCGCTTTGCGCGAGTCGTTCGTCAAACGTGTCGAACAGCACGGCATCGTACGCGAGTTCGCCGCTTTTGACGGATTTAATCAATTTGTTGCGTTGTGCGAGCACGCGCGTGTAGTCGGCCAGCACCTTCATATACATCGGGCGGAGCTGACAGCAAGCCGCGTCCAAAAACCGACGTCTGCCCTCGGGCCCGTCTTTGATGAGCGACAGGTGGTCGGGCGAAAAAATCACCGCACAAAAATGTCCCGTCAAGCGGTTGGCGGCGGGTTGCGGAATGCCGTTCAAGGTGGCTTTGCGCCGCGACTCGATGTCAATTTTTGCGGTTTGCTCTCTCCCCTGCGACACGAAGTTTGCCGCCACGCACGCGTTGTCGTGACCGAACATCACAAGGTCGGCATCTTTGGTGCCGCGAAAGCTTTTGCCGCCCGTCAGCAACCAAATCGCTTCGAGCAAATTGGTTTTGCCGTGCGCGTTGTCGCCGTACAGCACGTTCATGCCGTCACAGGGTTCGATCGCCACATGCTCCAAATTGCGAAACGCCGTTGCTTGGATGGAAATCAGCTTCATTACGCGTCCTCGACTTCGATCACCTTGCCGTCGAAACCGACTTGATCGCCGACGCGCACTTTTTTGCCGCGCATCAGGCAGGTTTCGCCGTTAAAGGTGACCTCGCCGCCGTGAATGACGGCTTTGGCTTCGCCGCCGGTCATCACAAGACCTGCCAGCTTCAATAACGCATCCATGCGGATAAATTCCGTGTGGATCGTAACTTTAATTGTGTTCATTTTTACCTTTACCTCTTCACTCTTCACTTTTCGCTTTTCACTGTCCTTTATTGCCGCCGGGCATTCTCACAGGCAGCACCAAGAACAGGAAGTTGTCGCCTTCGGGCGGCAAAATCTTCATCGGCGACAGAGAGCCGTTGAGTTCGATGCGCACTTCGTCGGTTTCGGTATTCTTAAGGGCTTCGAGCAAAAATTGATTGTTGAAGCTCATGGTTTCTTCTTTACCCTCGATGTTCGCGCTCATGATATCGCTCGCGCTGCCCATCGGTGTCGAACAGCTGATGCGAATGCGACCGCCCGCAAATTCGCAAATCAGCGGCGATTTCACGCGGTCGTTGATAACGATGGACGCGCGGTTGACCGATTGGATCAATTCGCGGGTATTCACGCGGATCGTGGTGTTGATTTGTTGCGGGATCGCCTTGCGATACGGCAAAAATTCGCCGTCGAGCAAGCGCGAGATCATCACATAACCGCCAACCTCGATGAGCACGTGGCGTTTGCCGACCACGATGGACGTCGGGGCTTCTTCGTCGTCGAGCAATTTGAGCAATTCGCTGAGCGTTTTTCGCGGAATGACGAATTGGAGGTTATCCTCGCTTTGGATCGGTTCACTTCGAATCGCCAAACGCGCGCCGTCAAGGCTGATCAAATTGAGCATCTTGTTGTGGATCTCGAACAGCGTGCCTTTGTGCACGGGGCGACTCGAATCGGTTTGCGACACGGCGAAGATCGTTTGACGAATCATGCTTTTGAGCGTCGCACGAGGCATCACAAAACCGACACCGTCGGGAACGGTGGGGATTTCGGGATATTCGGCGGCGGAGATGCCCATGATCTCATATTCCGCCATGCCGCTCTTGATCTTGACGTTCATTTTCTCGTCGGTGACAAGCGACACGGTTTCACCCGGCAGGTTGCGCATGATATCGCCGAACAGCTTCACAGACAACACGATATCGCCGATTTCACGCACTTGCGCTTCGATCGACGTGGTGATGCCCAGTTCCATGTCATAACCCGCCATATACAGCGACGAGCCGCTTGCACGAAGCAAAATGCCTTCCAAAGCAGGCAGGGTGGATTTACCCGAGACCGCGTGGCTGACGGTGCTGACCGCGTCTTGCAAAGCGGTGGTATTACAAAGAATGTTCATAACGTATTCGTCTCCTTTTTCGAGTCAAATTTTTCCTCACAACAGATGTGTTCAAATCATCCCCAAACACGTGCGCCGCACAACCATCTATCCTTACTTTTTCATCGTAATAATAAGGGCGGTGAATTTGTGCAAAAGCGGTCAAAACCCAGTCGGCAAGCGGATTTGCGCGTTGCAAAACTTGTGTGGGTGAAACGGGGAAATGTGGAAGTTTGTAAAGGGGTTCACGCGCTCTCCACATCGGGTGGAAAGGGTGTGAGTGGAAAGTGTAAAAGGAAGTGGAAAAGGACAAGTTTCCACAATGTTTTCACACGTTATCCATGTGTATATGTGAATTCGGTTTCACTCAGGTTTTTGACGATGTCGTTGACCAGATTTTTGAAAGACGGGTCTTTGAGCATCATATCGTCCACCACACGAAGCGAGTGCATGACGGTGGTGTGGTCGTAGCCGCCGAATTCTTTGCCGATCTCTTTGAGGTTGAGCGACGTGATTTGGCGGGTGACGTACATCGCGACTTGACGCGCGCGGGCAATCGGTTGATTGCGGGATTTGGAGCAGATATTCTCCGTCGACACGTTGAACGTGCGCGACACCTCGTTGAGGATCAAGTCAATCGTCACGGGAGTGGGGGTCGCGATCGCGCGCAGATCGGAGATCGCGTTTTGCGCGGTGGCAAGAGTGGGGGATTTGCCGCCGATCATGTATTGCGCATGGATCGTTTTGACAACGCCTTCAAGCTGACGCACGTTGGTTTTCAAATGCGACGCAATGTATTCACATACATCGTCGGACATATGCATACGAAGCAGATACGCTTTATGCTTGATGATCGCGACGCGGGTTTCGAAATCGGGCGGTTGGATGTCCGACGTCAGGCCCATTTCAAAACGCGAGCGCAAACGGTCGGACAGCGTTTCGATTTCGCGAGGGGGTCGGTCGGACGTCAGCACGATTTGTTTGCCTGCGCTGTGCAGATATTCGAACGTGTGGAAGAAGTTTTCCTGCACGCCTTGCTTGTTGGCAAGAAACTGAATATCGTCGACGAGCAACACATCGGCGCTGCGATAGGATTCTTGGAATTGGGGAATCGTTTGCTCGCGGACGGATTTGATGAATTCGTTGGTCATTTCCTCGCACTTGGTGTAGATGATGTTGGCGCGGGGATTGTTTTCGCGAATGCGCGCGCAAATGGCGTACAGCAAGTGGGTTTTACCGAGACCCGAGCCTCCGTAGATAAAAAGAGGGTTGTATTTGCCGGCAGGGTGGGTGGCAACGGCGAGCGACGCGGCGTGCGCGAAATGGTTCGAGTTGCCGACGATGAAGTTTTCGAAGGTGTAGTCACCGGTCTCCACGTTACGATGGAAGAAGAAGTTGGAACCGAACGAATCGTCGGTGCGGGGGGTGGGTTCGATGACGGGTTTGCGCTCGGTGCTGACGATGTTCAGCGACACTTCAAAACCGAGGACGTGCGAAAACGACTCGCGTAATTTTTCACCGAATTGCTGTTCGATGATATTTTTGCGGAAATCGGTGTCCACTTCGAGGTGAACGATGCCGTTTTCGATGGATTTGAGCGACAAACAGCCGATCCACATGTCGATGGCGGTTTCGCTGAAATGATATGTATCTTGCAGGTATTGGACGGTGTAAATCCAGACCTGATAGATGGAATTCATAGGTTCGGACGGACTCATATAGAATAACACTCTCCTTGAAAAATCAGTAAGGTACACACTACCTCACTATAGGATACAGTATATCATAAATAGTAATATAATTCAACCTTAAATTATATATAAAAGAAAAGTTTTTCACGTTGCGGCGAAAAAAGTGGAAAACGTTACAACAAAAAAAAGAAACAATTTTGTCACGACCACAAAATATAGTGGGGAAAAGGTAAAATTAACACAAAAATTAAAAATTTTATGTAAAGAAAAGTACTTTTGGTGTTGACTTTTGTGCGACATATAGTTTATAATGTATCCTCGCAAGGTTATGTCTTTGTTTGATGCGTTGTACCCGCGCATCTGAACATACCAAAATTTGAGCGCACACGCGTTTTTACGAAAGGAGGAGCATAAGATGCTTCGTACATACCAACCGAAAAAGCGCCATCGCAAGATGGAACACGGCTTCCGTAAAAGAATGGCCACTGCCAACGGTCGCAAAGTGCTGGCGCGTAGACGTGCAAAGGGAAGAAAGCAACTGACCTACTAAAAATGGCCACCTTCGTGTGGCTTTTTTTTATAACGCGAAATTGATTTTGCGTGGTCACACGGGAGGAAAGTCGCCATCATGCCAAAAGACAAGGCAGCCGTTTTAAATCAGAATAAGGATTTTCGCTCGCTGTATTATCGCGGCCGATCGCAAGTGGGACCGTTTCTCGTTATGTATGTAAGGAGAAACAAGCTCGGTGTCTGTCGAGTGGGTATCACCACAGGCAAGAAAATCGGAAAAGCGGTACAGCGCAATCGCTGCCGCCGGCTCATTCGTGAGGCTTACCGTTTGGTCAAGCCGTCCATCTGTGGGAGCTGGGATATCGTATTCGTCGCGCGTGCCCGCACGGCACAAGCCACCATGCAGCAGGTTCAAAAAGACATGACGCAACAAATGAAAGCGTTGTCCCTGCTGAGCCCCGCCAAATAAGCGGAGGAACCACCAATGAAAAAGCTGTTCATCTTTCTGATCCGTTTTTATCAAAGGCATATCTCTCCGCTCACACCGCCAACCTGCCGATTCATTCCGTGCTGTTCGCAATATGCCATCGAAGCGATCGAACGCTTCGGCATATTCAAAGGCAGTGCATTGGCATGCTGGCGTATTTTGCGTTGCAATCCTTGGGGGGGATACGGTTATGATCCCGTTCCCGAAAAAACCGTTCGTAAGAAGAGCCGCCATCATAAACACTAGGAGGATGCGAAATGATTGACGTTTTGGGTTTCCTCGGTAAACCTCTCGGTATCTTGATGGGTTTCATTTACCAATACGTGCCGTATTACTTTTTAACGATCTTTATTTTCACGTTTTTGGTACGTTTGGTGCTGTTCCCGTTGAACTTGAAGCAACAAAAAAGCACCATGGAGCGTGCGCGACTCGCGCCCGCACTCGAGCGTATTCAAAAGAAATACGCCAACGACCGCCAGAAGCTGGCGGAAAAACAACAAGCGTTGTATGAAAAACACGGCGTCAGCATGACCGGCGGTTGCTTGCCGCTTTTGGCATCGATGCTGGTGCTGTTCGGCGTTATCGCCGCGATTTATTCGCCGCTCGTCAACATGGCAAAACCCTCGCTGACCGAAGATGTCATCAGTGTCGCGCAATACGCGGTTATTGCACAAGAGGGCGAAGACGAAAATGTGAATAAGATTCCGCAGGATAAAGTGAAAAGCAAACTTAACGGTTACTACGGTGAGTTGAACTTGATGCAATATGCGGAAGCAAATAAAGAGGATATTGTTGAGATTCTTAACAATCCGACCGCGGAAGCTTTGGATCGTGCCTATTCCGATGTGATCGGCAAAGACGGCAAAGTGAACGAAACGGAATATAAAGAGAAGAAAAAAGCGTTCCAAGCCAAACTGACCGAAAAATACAACACTGAAACCTACGGCGAAGTCATCTACAATCAAATTGTGGAAATGAAAAAAGACTTCGATGTGCCGGTGATCGGTTCGCTGCTCGAAACGCCGTGGAATGACAAAGGCTTCAAAGGTATCAGCTGGTTGTGGTTGGTTCCGCTGATTTCGGGCTTGACTTCGCTTGGTGTGAGCTACATCTCGATGCAGTTCACCAAAAAGAGCCAGCCGCAACAAATGCCCGGTCAAGGCTGCACCAACAACATGATGCTCATTTACATGCCGTTGTTCTCGACATGGATCGCATTCACGGTTCCCGGCGCTGTCGGCATTTACTGGATCTTCAGTAACGTGCTGTCGGTGGTGCAAACCATCTTGATGAACAAGATCTATGATCCCGCGAAAGCACGCGCTCAAGCGGAAAAAGAGTATCAAGAGCGCCGCCAAAAGAAAGAAGAAGACAAAAAACGTCTGGCACAGGCGCGTCAACGCGAGGAAGCCGAAGCGCGCAAAGCCGAGCAGGAGAAAGAGCGTCAACGCGAAGAATCCCGCGAGATGAACAAGAAAAAGAAGAAAAAGAATAACGGCGGTGCGAAGCAAAACGCTCCCGCTGATTCCGAAGATGCCACTGAGCAAACGGTCGAAACGGACGAAACCGCGGCATCGGACGAATAATCTAGAAGAAAGGACTTCACATACTATGCGTAAAGAATGTGTGAAAGAAGCCGCAACGATCGAAGAGGCAAAAGCACAAATCGTTGCTGAGCTGGAAGTGGATGAGGCAAATGTGACGTTTGAAGTGTTGCAAGAGCCCAAGAGCAAGACGTTTGGATTGTTCGGCGGTGCCAACGCCATCGTCAAAGGTGTGACCGAAATCGAAGAGTCGCCGGCGATGCTTGCCAAGCAATATCTCGAAACGGTTCTCAAAACCATCGGCGCCGAGGCGACCGTGGACGTCAAAGAGGATGAAGACAACAACGGCTGCACCTTGATGATCGAAGGCGAAAACCTCGGTTTCATCATCGGTCGCCGCGGCGACACCCTCGATTCTCTGCAATATCTCACCGGTTTGGTCGCCAACCGTGCGCGCGCAGATTACTACCGTGTGACGCTCGACATCGGCAACTACCGCGAGAAACGCGAGCAAGCGCTCAAAGGTCTTGCTCATAAATTGGCGTCGCAAGCCGCACGCACAGGCCGCAAGAATTCTCTTGAGCCCATGAACCCCTATGAGCGCCGTTTGATCCACACCGCCGTGCAGGATGTCAAGGGCGCAACATCGTGGTCGATCGGCTCCGAGCCGAACCGTCATGTGGTGATCGGCCCGTCGGATGACAACCCGAAGAAGAACAGCCGCGGCCGCCGCGGTGGCAAGGGTAACGGCAAGAACGACAATCGCCCCGCGCAAAACAACGGCGCGCGCCGCGAAAAGCTCCGTGACAGCGAATATGTTATCAAGCCGCCCGAGCGCAAGATTCGTGAGTTTGTGTCGCGTAGCAACCCGTTGCCGGTTGCGGACGGTGCCACACCTCCCGAAAAGACCAAGTCGAGCTACGAAGATACCGCGTCACTCTACGGTCGCATTGATCTGTAATACGAACCCCCGCAATGTTTCCCGTGAAACATTGCGGGGTATTTTTGTACCTTTAGGACAAATAAACCCCCGGCTATGCCGGGGGATAAAGAAAGCTTTAGCGAGAAATGCCTTCCCCTTGAGGAGATTCCCCTGGAAGGGGAAATGTCCGCAAAGCGGACAAAGGGGTTGCCGTCTCCGGCGAGGAAAAGGTGGCATTTGCGAAGCAAATGACGGATGAGGTGTAGCCACCGAAGGCGGCGTAGGCGTTTGAGGGATTTCATAACGGACGCAGTCGCGTCCAACACCTCATCAGTCTCGCCTGCGGCTCGACAGCTTCCCCTCAAGGGGAAGCCTTGTTCGCCTGTTTACAGGCTGCAGTGCAACACATGCAGTTGGAAAATCGTTCAACGCGCTTACAAGCGCAGCCAGTAACGACCCCTTATAGGGGTTGTGCAAACCACCCGTTTACTGGTGGTTATGATTTGTGGATATGTTTCACGTGAAACATTTTAAGAAAAATTCAAAAAAAGGCTTTTTTTGTGCGAATTCCTGTGCTATAATAGCAACTGTACCGTAAAAACAACAGAAAGGGGCGGTTTTGAATGGGAAAGATCATTGCGGTCGTCAATCAAAAGGGCGGCGTCGGCAAAACCACTTCCACGGTGAATCTGGCTTCTGCGCTGGGTTTATCGGGAAAAAAGGTGCTTCTTGTTGACCTTGACCCGCAGGGAAATGCGACAAGCGGTGTCGGACAAAGCAAACGTCAAAACAACGCCTCGGTCTATGATTTGCTGATCGGCGACGCAAAACCCGAAAACGCGGTGATCCACACAGCTTTTGAAAATTTGGATCTCTTGGCGGCGGGAATTCAGCTTGCCGGTGCGGAAATTGAGTTGATTGAACTTCCGCGACGCGAAAACCGCTTGAAAGCGGCACTTGCTCCGCTTCGTTCGCAATATGATTATTTGCTGATCGACTGTCCGCCGGCACTCGGCTTGCTGACACTGAACGCACTGTGTGCGGCAGACAGCTTTTTGGTGCCGATCCAATGCGAATATTACGCGTTGGAAGGCTTGGCGCAGTTGATGGATACCGTGCGTCGCGTGCGCCGTATGTACAACGACACACTCGACATCGAGGGCGTGTTGCTCACGATGTACGACGGACGACTCAATTTGACACAGCAGGTCATTGCCGAGGTCAAGAAATATTTCCCGAAAAAGGTCTATACCACGCCGATTCCGCGTACTGTGCGATTGGCAGAGGCACCCAGTTTCGGCGAACCGATTCATTATTATGACAAAGGTAATCGCGGCGCCAAAGCCTATATGGACGTGGCCGCGGAATTGATTGCCAAAAACCGATAAAAAAGAGGTGACATCCGATGGCAGTGAAAAAAGGCGGTCTTGGCAAAGGCTTTGACGCGCTTTGGAAAGAAAGTTCCACCGAAGACGGCGCCAAAACCGTGTCGCTTCGTTTGGTGGATGTGGTTCCCAATCCCGATCAGCCTCGTCGTCAATTTAAAGATGAGGAATTGTCGGAATTGTCGGCATCCATTGAAAAACACGGCATTTTACAACCGCTTCTTGTTCGTCCGATGTTGGACGGCAGTTATCAGATCGTGGCGGGCGAACGCCGCTGGCGCGCGGCGCGTATGGCGGGCTTGACCGAAGTTCCTGTCGTGATCCGCGAATTGACCGATCACGAAACAGCGGAACTCGCGTTGATCGAAAACCTGCAACGTGAAGATTTGAGTGCGATGGAAGAAGCGCTCGGCTATCAGCATTTGATGCAGGAATACGACATGACGCAAGAGCAGGTCGCGTCGGCGGTCAACAAATCCCGCCCCGCGGTCGCCAATGCGCTCCGTTTGCTCAAATTGCCGCAATCCGTGGCGGATATGGTCGCCGAAGGTGCATTGTCGGCGGGTCATGCGCGCACGTTGTTGCCGCTTGAAGAGGAAACGCTGATGCTTGCCGCCGCCAAAGAGTGTGTGGAGCAAGATTTGTCCGTGCGTGCAACGGAAGCACTTGTCAAGAAACTCAAAGCGACCCCCAAGAAAACCGCTCCCAAGCAAGAATTTACCGCTTCGTTCGGTAAGGAAGTGGCGTTGGCACTCGGCGAACAAATGGGCCGCAAGGTCAAAGTCAACGCCGGCAAAAAAGGCGGTATCCTGCAAATCGAATATTTCGATGAGGACGATCTTCGCTCGCTCGCGAAAGCGCTTGCAGGCGAATGAGACATAAGTAAAGAAACTTCTTGGCTCTCCCTTTGGGAGAGCTG
>JAZTZV010000057.1:0-10270 GCA_045637645.1 Acutalibacteraceae bacterium
ATGGCTACGATCCGACTTCCTCTTCCCCTCAAAGGGAAGATGAAAAAAGGAGTTGTTTTTAATGGAAACCATCAAAGGCTTGTCCCGCACGCATTATTGCGGCGATCTTCGCGCCGCCGACGCGGGCAAAACCGTCACGCTGTACGGCTGGGTGCAACGTCAGCGCGACCTCGGTCAATTGATTTTTGTCGACCTGCGCGATCGCACGGGTCTTGTTCAGCTCGCGTTCGACGAAACCGTCTCGCGCGAGGTGTTTGAAAAAGCGTCCTCGGTGCGCAGTGAGTTTGTTCTCGCCGTCGTCGGCGAGGTGCGCGAGCGCACCTCGAAAAACCCCGAGCTCCCGACGGGCGACATCGAAATCGCCGTGACGGAGCTTCGCATCCTCAACAAAGCGGCGACCCCTCCCTTCGAGATCGTGGAAAACTGCAAAACGGATGAACTCCTTCGTTTGCAATACCGCTATCTTGATCTGCGCCGTCCCGACTTGCAGAAAAACATCCTGATGCGTCACCGCATCACTAAGGTCACCCGCGACTATTTCGATCAAAACGGTTTCATCGAGCTCGAAACCCCGATGCTCATCAAATCGACGCCCGAAGGCGCGCGCGACTTCCTCGTCCCCTCCCGTTTGCACGGCGGCACGTTCTACGCGTTGCCGCAATCGCCGCAGATCTATAAGCAGCTGTGCATGGTGGCGGGCTTTGACCGCTACATGCAACTCGCGCGTTGCTTCCGCGACGAAGATCTCCGCGCCGACCGTCAACCCGAATTCACCCAAATCGACCTTGAGATGTCCTTTGTCGATGTGGAAGATGTCCTCGCCATCGGCGAAGGCTATATGAAGACTGTGTTTAAAGAGGTGCTTGACATCGATCTGCCGATGCCGCTGCCCCGCCTTACCTACACCGAAGCGATGAACCGCTACGGCTCGGATAAACCCGACGTGCGTTTCGGCATGGAGCTTGTTGACCTGACCGACGCGGTCGCCGACACCGAATTTGTGGTGTTCAAGAGCGCGATCGAAAACGGCGGCTCGGTGCGTTGCATCACCGCCAAGGGTGCTGCGGACAAGCTGACCCGCAA
Source organism: Acutalibacteraceae bacterium (assembly GCA_045637645.1). GTDB lineage: Bacteria > Bacillota > Clostridia > Oscillospirales > Acutalibacteraceae > RGIG1959. The sequence goes on from JAZTZV010000057.1 coordinate 1,084, forward strand.
AGAGATCGACAAACTCACCGAGTATGTCAAGGGCATCGGCGCGAAAGGTCTTGCGTGGGTGCGTTGGACGGCGGACAACCGCGGTTGCTCGTTTGCGAAATTCATGACCGACGAACAAATGGAGCGTTTGCTTGCCGCCGCGGGCGCCGAGCAAGGCGACGTGGTGTTTGTGGTCGCGGACGCGGTGAACAATCACGTGTTGACGACCCTCGGCTCGCTCCGTCTCGAAGTGGCGGATCGCCTCGGCATCGAGCGTACGGGTTATGCGCCGCTGTGGATCACCGAGTTCCCGTTCTTTGAGTGGAACGAGGAAACCAAGCATTGGGACGCGATGCACCATCCGTTCACCTCGCCCCTCGACGAATGCATCCCCTATCTCGAGACCGCTCCCGAGAAGGTGTTCGCGAAAGCCTATGACCTCGTGCTCAACGGCATCGAGCTGGCTTCCGGTTCGATTCGTATCACCAACCCCGAGCTCCAAGCCGCGATGTTCAAAGCGCTCGGTCTGTCCGACGAAGAAGCGGAAGAAAAATTCGGCTTCCTCACGGGCGCGTTCCGCTACGGCGCACCGCCTCACGGCGGCATGGGCATCGGTCTTGACCGCCTCGTGATGCAAATGCTCGGCGCGCAAACCCTGCGCGATGTCATCGCCTTCCCGAAGGTGCAAAACATGACCGAACCGATGACGGCTTGCCCGTCGCCCGTCGACGATGTGCAACTGCAAGAACTCTCCCTCGCGATCGTCAAAGACGCCGAATGATAAAACGTCAAACTCCCCGTCTCGCGGCGGGGAGTTTTTTGTTGCAACGTATCCTGTCGTGTGCTATACTGAAGACAATCTTCATACGGAGGCGAACGGTATGTATAACATTTATGTGAAATTTGAGTGTCTGCCCCAAAAACGCGAAGCGTTCTTGCAAAAAATGAAAGATACGGGTATTTTGGCGGCGATCCGCGCGGAAGACGGTTGCCGTTGCTATGACTATTACCTGTCGGACGAACGCGACAACGAGATCCTGCTGTTCGAGCAATGGGAGTCAAAACAACATCAACAAGTGCACATGACGCAACCGCACATGGCGCAGTTACGCACGTTCCAAGACGCGTATATCGCAAGCGCCACTCTCGGCGAAATCGCATTTTTGTGAGAACACCCGCGGCGGGCATCTTGTCCCCCTTGCCTAAAGGGGGATGTCGAGCGTATGCGAGACAGGGGGATTCCGTCGCGCACCGCGCGACACCTCTTCACTCTTACTTTTTACTTTTTCACTGCCCTTAAATGGCCGTAGCCTGCGTCAACACACCTCATCCACCGCCGTTCGGCGGTCCCCCTTCCCCTCAAGGGGAAGGCTTGCGACGTTGCATTAAGTTTGCGGTGAGTACGTAGGGAACGGATTTATCCGTTCCGTTTATAACGGAAGGCATAAATGCCTTCCCTACGAAGTTTGCGCGTTACCATAAATTCGCGGCAGGTTCGTAAAGGAGGGTGCAGAGGCCCTTCACCACAATGTCCAAAAAAGGACTGTTGCTGACGCAACAGTCCTTTTTCTTATTCTTCCGATGCGTCCTCGGCGCCTTCGTCGGCACCTTCGGTTTCGGTGGGTTTGACGGTTTCGGCGGTCTCGTCATGCGGCGCGGTGACCATCGAGACGATCTTCGCGTCCTCCGCGACGCGCATGATGCGCACGCCCTTCGACGGACGGCGGCATTGACGGATCTCGGAGATCACCATGCGGATCAAAATGCCGTCCGAGGTGATGAGAATGAGGTCGTCCTCTGGATCGACCACGAGGATGCCCGCGATCTTGCCGTAGTTGCCGACGTGGTAGTTCTTCAAGCCCTTACCGCCGCGGGATTGCACGCGGTAATCGTCAAACGACGACAGGCGGCCGTAACCTGTTTCGGCAACGGTCAGGAGCAATTTATCGCTCGGGCAAGTGACCATGCCGACCACTTCGTCGCCGTCGGCGAGGTTGAGCGCGCGCACACCGCGTGCGGTTCTGCCGATGACGCGGGCGTCGTTCTCGTCGAAGCGGATCGCCATGCCTTCACGGGTGGCGACGAGGAGCGATTGATAGCCGTCGGTTTCAAGCACTTGCACGAGGCTGTCGCCTTCGTCAAGGTCGATCGCGATCAAGCCGTTTTTACGCGAGTTTTGATAGGCATCGAGGCGGGTACGCTTGATGATACCGTACTTCGTGATCATGCACAGGTAACGACCCTCACTGCTGATGTCGGCGGGCACGCCGATCATCATCGTCACCTTTTCATCCGCTTGGAGCGGCAACAGGTTGACGACGTTCATGCCCTTCGAGGTGCGGCTGCCTTCGGGGACTTCGTAGCCCTTCAAGCGATAGACGCGACCCGCATTCGTGAAGCACATGATGTAATCGTGGGTCGAGCAGATGAGCATCTTGTCGGCGACATCTTCCTCACGCGTCGTCATGCCGCGGATGCCGCGACCGCCGCGACGCTGTGCTTTGTAAACATCCGCCGCTTGACGCTTCATGTAACCCATGCGGGTCATGGTGATGACGCAATCCTCTTCGGGGATGAGGTCTTCGATGTCGACTTCGCCGCTGACCATCGAGATGGAGGTGCGGCGCTCATCGCCGTATTTGTCGCGCATCTTGAGGCATTCATCCTTCACGATGGCGAGCACCTTGCCGTGGTCGGCGAGGATGCTTTCGTATTCGGCGATCTTGATTTGCAGGTTCCCGAGTTCGTCTTCGATCTTTTGACGTTCCAGACCGGCGAGTTGACCGAGACGCATTTGCACGATCGCTTGCGCTTGCACATCGTCAAAGCCGAAGCGCTCCATCAAATTCGCTTTCGCGGTGGGGATATCGGGCGCGTTGCGGATGATGCGGATGACTTCGTCGATGAAATCGGAGGCACGCTTGAGTGCTTCCAAAATATGCTCGCGCTCGCGCGCTTTGCGCAGGTCGTAGCGCGTGCGGCGCTCGATGACTTCGCTTTGGAACTTGACATATTCCTCAAGCATTTCCTTGAGGGTCAACACGCGCGGCACACCGTTGACGAGAGTCAGCATGATCGCGCCGAACGTGACTTGCATTTGCGTGTATTTGAACAATTGGTTGAGGACAACTTGGGGGTTCGCGTCCTTGGCAAGGTCGATGACCACGCGCAGACCTTCGCGGTCGGAGTGGTCAACGACGTCGCGGATGCCTTCGACGCGCTTGTCGTCGGCAAGTTCCACGATCGATTTCACGAGGTTGAGTTTGTTCACCTGATAGGGAATTTCGGTGATGACGATGCGGAAGCGACCGCTTGTCGTCTCTTCGATCTCGGTGCGGGCGCGCACGATGATGCGTCCGCGACCCGTCGCATACGCCGCGCGCATGCCCGAGTAACCCATGATGATGCCGCCCGTCGGGAAGTCGGGGCCTTTGATGTAATCCATCAACTCGAAAATATCGAGATCGGGATTGTCGATGAGCGCGCAGATGCCGTCGATGACCTCGCAGAGGTTGTGCGGCGGGATGTTGGTCGCCATACCGACGGCGATACCCGACGAGCCGTTCACGAGCAGGTTCGGGAAACGCGACGGAAGCACCACAGGCTCCTTCAAGCGGTCGTCGTAGTTGGGGGCGAAATCGACGGTTTCCTTCTCGATGTCGGTGAGCATATCCAGCGACATCTTGTTCATGCGCGCCTCGGTATAACGATAAGCAGCGGCAGGGTGGCCGTCGATCGAACCGAAGTTACCGTGACCGTCCACAAGCGGATAGCGAAGCGAGAAATCCTGCGCCATACGCACCATGGCGTCGTAAACGGACGCGTCACCGTGCGGGTGATAACGACCGAGCACCGCACCGACGGTGTCCGCGCACTTGCGGTAGGCTTTGTCGGGGGTGAGGTTGTTTTCGTGCATGGTATAGAGGATGCGGCGATGAACGGGTTTCAAACCGTCACGCACATCGGGAAGCGCACGCGCCACGATAACGGACATCGAATATTCCAGGAACGATTTTTTCATTTCCTTTTCGAGATCCACGGTGAGCAAGCGTTCTTCCTGTTGCTCCATCGGGGTTGTCTGTTCGGACATAGGTCACAGCTCCTTTATGATTGCCTTGATTCAAGATTATTTTTTCATATATTGATCCACGACGGCGCGGAATTCGTCGAAATCCGCGATGCATCGTTTGGGGATACTCACAATTTGTCCGCCGCCGTGATGAAAATTCACGAAGGCACCGTTGTCAACCGCGCGGTCGATGCTGTTCCAAATGACACGCAAACGCGCACCGCTCGGGATCACCGAAACATCCAAGCCGCGGTCGCTCACCACAACACGCGTGCGCACGTCAATTTGCATCGCTCTCGACGCGCTGATTTTGGCGTTCAACATCAAAATCGCCAGATAGCCGACGATCATCACCAGCGACACGATCGGGAACCACCACGGATTTTCCTGCAACAGCGCGAGCATCAAGCCAAGCAACACCGCGAGCATCGACATGCCGGGGAACGACGACACATAACGTCGCCACGCAGAAGCGAAACTCAATTTGGAAAATTCTTCGGGTGTGTATTGATAATCCAAAACACGCAATGTTTGCGGTTCTTTCGGGAACTCTTGTTTCTCGATCGGTTCGGTCGCAAGCGCTTGCATGCGCGCGATCACTTGACGCTTGATCGTGCATTGCGGGTCAAACACGACCTTACGGATCGCCGCCGCCATTTCGTCCGTCACGCAACGCGCGGGCAAAATGATCGAGCGACCCACACCTGTAGTGGAAAACGCCATGCAATCGCGTGTCTCCACGTAAACCGATTGCGCGTTGAGCGGAATGACCAGTGTTTCGTCGCCGAAATTTTTGACGATCGCTTGCGGGGTGAGGCTGACTTCGCCGTAATAGCGATTGTAGTTCCCCAGCGCAAACGTCGCTTTCGCGCTTTTCTTGACGCGCGCGGGCATCAACGTGAACGTCAACACCGCACTCGCCACCGTCAACAGCAGCATGCCGAGCATCATGAAGCTGATTTCACCCGTTTGCATCCAATTGTTGACAAACGCGAAGGTCGTGATCGCGAAATACACCGCATACATGCCGACAAACAAATTTTGCGAGCGGAGCGTGCCCATTTTTTTGGCAACGTTCATGCTGAATTTGAGAAATTCCTGTTCGGTCAGGTCGGTCGGATACGCCGTCGGTTGTTCTTCGACGGGACGTTCCATCGGTTCTTGATTCATAGTTTATCGATCCTTTACATACAAAGACAATTGCGAAAGAAGCGCGGATCGCTCGTCATCGGACAGCGACCGCTTAGGAATACAAATTGTGAGTTCGTTGCCGAAGCAAAGCGCGATCATGTCGGTGCTTTGCTTCACGGCGGTGAGCGCCGTCAGCGGCAGGGTGCCTTCCTGGCACGCGGTGCGCACGGTGAGGGATTCGTCTTGCACCGTCAGCATGACAGCACCTTTAAGCGCATCGCTCACGTCGTAGCGACGCCCCGCCTCCCCTTTTTTGATCATCGGCAGAATGAGCGGCGACATCATACACAGCACACCGCCGACGGCAAGTAACAACACGGCGGTATAATGCGTGTTGCCTTGCAACAGATACATCGCCACACCTGCCGCCGCCGACACCGCACCCATCACGGTCGTCCACAGCGGTTTGCGACAGGTCGCGGCGCAAAATTGCATATATTCTTCGCGGGTGCAACGCACGGATAACGACAACGGTTTCACGGCATTACCCCCTTCTGTACCAACGGGCAAACACATCGCGCAAGAACAGCGCGGTGTTGTTATCTTCAAAACACGCGGTTTCCAACATCACAACGGCATCGTCGTCGGTCACGATCACAAACCGCGCGGCGGTTTCGATGCACAGTCGCGTCTTGGCATATTCCACGCGGCGCGTGAGCGCGCGACCTTTGATTTGCATTTCATCGCTTTCAAACACAATTTGTGCGGGGTCGGAAAGCGTTTCGAACGTTTGATAGGCTTGTCGCGCCGACTTTTTGACTTGACGCGGCAACCACACAAGCACCGCCGTCAACAACGCCGCCAACGCAAGCGACGCAACACCTGTCACGAGATACGACCACAAACCCCATCCGCGATAGATCGTGAACACGCCGCCGAGCGAAAATGCCGCCGTCAATAAAATAAGAGGAATTTGAAACCGCAGGATGCCGACTTTTTTTTGCGCGGTGACATGCGCCTGCACAAAGGCTTCTTGTGAAATATGTTGCGTGAAACCTTTGGGTGCAAGCACGGCCGACATCTCCTTTCGTGGGTTATGTAGATTGATTTTGGTGCTTTATTTTCCAACTTGTCGGATTGTTTTCAATATACATCCAGCATGAATCATAATCTTCTTCATTGCGTATGATATGATCATAGTATGACCGCTGAAACTGTCGTTCGCCGACTGTTCCGTTCATACGGTTTATTTGCTTGGTCGCGGTATATTTAAACCACGAAACAATCTCTCCGACTGTAGGGGACGGGTTTCCCGTCCCGTTTTCTATTCGTATCAACAAATGAATATGATCAGGCATAACACTATATTGATCCACATATATCATCGGATACCGTTCTGAAACCGACAAAATCAAATTTTCTGCTATTTTGCCGTTTTTCGTCAGTATAGGCTTCGGATTGTTGTCGGTAATGATTGATAAGATTGGGTTGCGATTTTGCGTACACATGGTTATAAAATAGGCACCGTTTTGACTGTAACAAAAAGATCTCAACCGATTTTGTTTTCGTTGTATCATTTTCTCACCTTTGCGGGACGGGAAACCCGTCCCCTACGATACACCGTGTCCATCTTTTCTCTCGTTCACCACGTATTCGTTTTTTTGGCGGGGGCGGTGGTGATTTTGGTGTACAAAAATTCCCATTCCTCGTCGGACAACGCCGATTTCGGAACAACGATCACATCGTCGTTGGGAAATTTTAAGACGATGGTTTGTAAATTTTTCATCGACGGTACCGAGGCGAAAAACGTGTGATACGGATAATAGGGATAGTCGGGTTGCGTGTCACCGAAATCGATGCCGTCCTCAAAAACCCACATATGCGCCGACAAGCCGTTGTCCGCCATCGTTTGCGCGAGTGATTGCATTTGCCAACGCGGCACAAGCCACATCACGGGAATCAGCACCGTGGCGACCACCGCAATGAACAGCGACATCCATTCCTGCGCGCCGTCGACGAAAAACGCAATCAGCGTCCACACCGCCACCGCCGCCAACACCACCGTTTGGATCACCAAACGAAGTTTTCCTGCGCGGCGAAGCGACGCGCGCTCCAATCCGTCGGCAATTTCTTCTTTTGTCGGTGTCAGTTGTACATCAAATTTCAACATACAAGTCGCTCCGATCAGATATCCAAATTGGTGACATACTGCGCGTTCTTTTCGATGAATTCCTTACGCGGCTCGACCTTGTCGCCCATCAAAATCGTGATGGCTTCGTCGGCCTCGTGGAAATCCTCGAGCGTCACTTGATACATGGTGCGGAACGCGGGATCCATCGTCGTTTCCCAAAGCTGTTCGGGGTCCATTTCACCGAGACCTTTGTAGCGTTGGACATCGGCATTGCCGCCGAGTTCTTCGATGTATTGATCGCGCTCGGGATCGGAGAACGCGTAGCGCACTTGCTTGCCCTTGAACACTTTAAAGAGCGGCGGTTGGGCGATGTACACGTGACCTTCTTCGATCAACGGACGCATGTAGCGGAAGAAGAATGTGAGCAGAAGCGTGCGGATGTGCGAGCCGTCGACGTCAGCATCCGCCATGATGATGACTTTGCCGTAACGAAGCTTCGAAAGATCGAAGTCGTCGCCGATGCCGCAACCGAGCGCAATGACCATCGGGGTCAATTTATCATTGCCGTAGACTTTATCGATGCGCGCTTTTTCGACGTTAAGCATTTTGCCCCACATCGACAAAATCGCTTGGAAATTGCGATCACGACCTTGGATCGCCGAGCCGCCTGCCGAATCACCCTCGACGATGTACAGTTCGGTACGTTCGGGGTCGCGCCAGATGCAATCGGCGAGCTTTTCGGGCATGCGCATCGAGCCGATCTTGTTGCTCTTGCGCGCATTTTCGCGGGCTTTTTGTGCCGCTTCGCGCACGCGGGCGGGGTTGATCGCTTTGTCAAGGATGGCGCGCGCCACGGTCGGGTTTTCCTCGAGATAGGGCGCGAGTTTTTCGTTGAGCAGTTTGGTCATCAGCTTACCGATCGAGGTGTTGCCGAGCTTTGCCTTGGTTTGGCTTTCGAACTGCGCGTCCTTCAATTTGACGGAGATGACGGCGGCAAGACCCTCGCGCACGTCGTCGCCTTTCAAATTGCTGTCGTTGTCCTTGAGCAATTTGTATTTTTTCGCATACTCGTTGAAGATACGTTGAATACCGCGTTTGAAGCTGTCTTCGTGCGTACCGCCGTCGATGGTATGCATATTATTGGCAAACGAAATGATGTTTTCGTTGTAGCTTCCCGTGTATTGAAGCGCGACCTCGGCGGTGGCATCCTCGTCGGTGATGGTGATGTGGATGACATCCTCATGGAGAGGCTCGTTGCCGCGCGTTTTGTTCATGAATTCGACGAACGACGAGATACCGCCCTCGTAGCAATAGGTCTCTTGCACCACGTTGTTTTCGTCGCGCAGGTCGGTCAGCGAAATGCTCAAACCCGCGTTCAAAAACGCTTGCTCGCGCAAACGCTTTTGCAACGTTTCGAAGTTGTATTCGGTGGTGTCGGTGAAGATGGTCGCGTCGGGTTTGAAGCGAATGAACGTGCCGTCCGAAGTCGATTCGCCGATCACCTTCAGGTCGGACACAATGTTGCCGCGCTCAAAGCGTTGCGCAAACACTTTGCCCTCGCGGGAAATCTCCACTTCGAGGAATTCGGACAAGGCGTTTACGACCGAGCTACCGACGCCGTGCAAACCGCCCGACACCTTGTAGCCGCTGCCGCCGAATTTACCGCCTGCGTGAAGCACCGTCAACACGACCGTGACCGTCGGCAAACCGAGTTTTTCGTTCATACCGACCGGAATACCGCGACCGTTGTCGCGCACGGTGATGATATCGCCGGGCAGGATGTCCACCTCGATATGGGTGCAATAGCCCGCAAGCGCTTCGTCGATGGAGTTATCGACGATTTCGTACACCAAGTGGTGCAAGCGTTTTTCGCCCGG
>JAZTZV010000058.1:0-2305 GCA_045637645.1 Acutalibacteraceae bacterium
CATGGCGAGATAGCCCGTACGTTCAAGCATATCACGATAGAGCGTATGCGGCAGGGTTTCACCGTCGGAAATCATAGAACGCAACGCATCCAACAATTCGACCACTGAACGCAATTTTGCCGCCGCGCGCGATAAAAGCGGATAATCCTCCGCATGAGAAATCACTTCATACACCGTGATACCCAGGCTTTGCGCGATCTCCGCGGCATGATCCATCGTTGTTTCACCAATGCCACGCTTGGGAACATTGATGATGCGACGCAACGATACACTATCGGCGGGATTGTTGATCACGCGCAGATACGCCATCGCATCGCGGACTTCTTGTGTATCATAGAAGCGATGACCGCCGATCACTCGATACGGCACGCCGCTCTTCACAAGCGCACGTTCAATGGCATTGGATTGCGCGCGAGCGCGATACAACACCGCAAAATCGCGATAACGTCGACCGATTGCCACGCCGTTTTGCACCGTTTCGGCAATAAAGCGTGCCTCTTCATCCTCGTTATCCACCGTGTACCATACGATCGGATCGCCCGAATCGTTATCTGTCCAAAGCGTTTTGCCTTTACGTCCCATATTTTTGGCAATCACATGGTTGGCGGCATCGAGAATTTTCTTCGTCGAGCGATAATTTTGCTCCAAGCGAATCACGCGGCTTTGCGGAAATTCATCTTCGAAATTCAAGATATTTTCAATCGTAGCACCGCGGAATTTATAAATACTTTGATCATCATCGCCAACCACACAGAGATTGCCGTTTTGTCCCGCGAGCATGCTGACAAGACGATATTGCGCATGGTTGGTGTCTTGATATTCGTCGACCATGATATACCGATAGCGACGGCGATATTTATCGAGGATCTCGGGATGAGTTTCGAACAATTCGACGGTTTTGCAAAGCAAATCATCAAAATCCATCGCATCAGCTTTACCGAGCTGTTCTTCGTACAGTTTATAACACTCCGCGACTTTTTTCAGGCGGAAATCCGCGCCCGCTTGGATCGCAAAATCCGCGGGTGACAGCAACGAATCCTTCGCACGACTGATTTCACCGAGGATCGCCTTGTGCGTCATGAACTTTTCGTCCACGTTCAACTGCTTCATGCATTCTTTCATCAAGCGTTGGCTGTCTTGTGTGTCATAAATCGTGAAGTGCGACGAAAAGCCGAGTGCTTCACCCTCTCGACGCATGATGCGTGCGCAGAACGAGTGGAACGTGCTGGCGGTGACTTCTTCGCCGTCGCTGTCACCGAGCATACGGCAAAGGCGTTCTTTGAGTTCCCCTGCCGCTTTGTTGGTGAACGTGATCGTCAAAATTTTCCACGCAGGGCAAGGATCCACCGCACAAATTCGACGGAGTTCGTCATCCACTTCGACCTCACCTTTGGAGGCAGCGATCAATCTTGCATACACATCATCAGGGATCGACGCAGGCGTATGATCGGAATTGTAGGCGCGACCGTAACGAATGAGCGACGCAGCGCGGTTGACAAGCACGGTGGTTTTACCGCTTCCCGCGCCCGCCAAAATCAAGAGCGCGCCATCCGCGTGAAAAACCGCTTCGCGTTGACGATCATTCATGCGCGTGAAATCACGCACCATGATCGCTCGACGAAGAGCGCAAAACTCGTGAACTGTCGGAATCATGTTTATCATCCTTTAATATCAAAATAATGGAAAAGGGCAGGCATTGCGCCTGCCCTTTAAACTGTCATTTTATCCGCCGTAGAGAGTCAACAGAACACCTGCCGCAACCGCCGAACCGATAACGCCCGCAACGTTGGGGCCCATCGCATGCATAAGAAGGAAGTTGGAGGGGTTCTCTTCTTGGCCGACCTTTTGAGCAATACGCGCCGCCATAGGAACCGCAGAAACACCTGCAGAACCGATCAGCGGGTTAACCTTGCCGCCGGTGACCAAATACATAATCTTACCGAGGATCACGCCGCCCGCCGTACCAAAGGCGAACGCAACCAAGCCAAGGCCCAAAATGAACAGCGTTTTGAAGTTCAAGAACGCCGCGGCACTTGCCGTCGCACCAACCGTGGTACCGAGGAAAATCGTGATGATGTTCATCAACTCGTTTTGAGCAGTCTTGCTGATACGTTCCACAACGTCGCACTCACGGAGCAGGTTACCCATCATCAACATACCGACGAGCGGAGCAGCATCGGGCAACAGAAGCACGCAAAGAAGCGTTACAAAAATCGGGAACAACAATTTCTCGAGACGAGAGACAGGACGGAGTTGCTCCATCTTAACCGCACGCTCTTTCTTGGTGGTGAGCAAGCGCATGATG
>JAZTZV010000059.1:0-13176 GCA_045637645.1 Acutalibacteraceae bacterium
TCGTCCGAAATGGCGTTTAAGACCGCCGCCTCGCTTGCGTACAAAGCAGGTATCCCCGACGCGAACCCTGTCCTTCTTGAGCCGATCGGTGCTTTGAAGGTGTATGTCCCCGGCGACTACACGGGCGACATCATGGGTGACATCACCAAGCGCCGCGGTCGCGTGCTCGGCATGGAACCTGCCGAAGACGGCTTGACCTGCGTCGACGCGGAAGTGCCGATGGCGGAAGCGGCGGATTATTCGACGATGCTCCGTTCGCTCACGCAAGGCAGAGGCTATTTCACCATCGTGTTCGAGCGTTATGAAGAAGCGCCGCACGCCGTGGCGCAAAAAGTCATCGCCGAATACAAAACCGACGACGAATAAACACAATGATAAACGCCCTTGCCTCCGATCGGAGGCAAGGGCGTTTGTTGTTGCGTAAAAGGTTATTCCGTGACGACTTCCGCTTCGAGCTCGATGTCGACGGCATCTTCGGGCAACGCTTCGGGTTGCGCGTCGTCCAAAGCGGGAACGGCGTCCGTTTCATACAGGAGCTCCGCTTCGAGGGGAACGCGGTTGCCGGCGGCTTCTTGCTTGAGAAGGGAATATAGGTAAATGGTCGTGGCGAGGCCCGCGATCGGCAGATTTAAGGTGAACACGTTGTCGATCACCGTGACGACGATCGACAGAATAAGGTTGGAAAGCGTTTGACCTTTGAAGGTAGAAACGGCGTCGTACAAAAACGCAAATTCCAAAAATGCCACCAACACCGCCGGAATTGCCATGATGATCGGCCCGAGGATCGGCGCCAACAGTAAGTAGACTTCGCCGACAAAGGGGATGGCGATCAGAATCGGGGAAACAACGGTGACAATCATGGTGAGCGCCGTGAGACCGAGGAAGCGAATGCCCATGTAGCCCCAAAACACCAAAAAGCGATTGGGAATCCCGAGCTTGCTGCCGAAAATAGAGACACGTTTTTCGCCGGGGATTTGCGACAGCACATACAGCCGACAACAGAAATCCACCACGGGAATCGGCACCCAAGCAAGCCACGCGAATTTCACGCCCGCCCGCTTACCGAGCTTGTAGTACGGATAAGCGGTGAACACATACATCGCAACGGAGACGATCAGCGTCACGATCGCGCCGACTGCCGCGACGATCACGGCGATCACGGCCGCGGCCGCGGCACTGATGGCAAGGATCGCTTCCAACGCGGTGGCGATGCCGGCAAGGACGGCCGCCGCGCCGGCAAAAAACTTACCCAAAACGCCGAGCCAGTCGCCGATTTGTTCTAAAATATCCCAAAATTGATCCATGCGATAAACCTCCGTTAAAACAGGTTGAGCAGAACATCTTTAAAATCCGCAACACTGCTCAAAAACGTGGTAAAACTGATAAGAAATTCGGTCGCTTGTTCGAAAAATTCGCCGAAGTTGATCATGCCGTCGCCGAATTGATCAAGAAAATTCCAAAAATCCATGCAAGGCACCTCCGATGTAAGACAATGGGGTTGACATAACATTACCATATTTCGACAAAAAAGTCAAACAGTCGCCTGTGTTGAAATCTATTGAAAAAAGCGCACAAACGCGGTATACTGGAAGCAAAAGGAGATGACCGCCTCATGAAGACAAATTGGAAGATGTTGTTCATCGGTAACAGCTTTTCGGACGACACGATGGAACACGCGGCGAACGTTCTGCTGTCGCTCGGGGTGTCCTCGGTGACGCTCGGCAATTTGTATATCGGCGGTTGTTCGATCCACCGCCATGTGGATAACGCGGCGAACGATCGTCCGTGGTATGAATATCGGCAAAACAGCGGCGCGGGCTGGTCGACGACAAAGGACGTGTCGATGCGTGCCGCGCTGACAAGCGAGCGGTGGGATGTGGTGGCGATTCAACACGGCACCGCCGACGGCAGTCGCAACACCTGCGAAGGTTGCTACGACTACTTGCCGATTTTGCTGGCCTATATTCGGGCGCATTGTCCGTATGAACCGAAACTGGTGTTTAACATGACGTGGGTCGGTGAGCCGTGGAACGGACATCCCGAAATTGTCGCGCACGACGGCGATCAAGCGGCGATGTACCGCGAGATCACGCGCATCGACCGCGAACGGCTTGCCCCGCAAGTGGACGCGATTTCCCCCGCGGGAACCGCGATTCAAAACGCGCGCGCGATGGGACTTGCGCCCCTCCACCGCGACGGATATCATTTGAGTTTTGACCTCGGACGCTACATCGCGGGCTTGACCTTTGTCGGTGTGGCAACGGGGTTGGATATCGCGGCGGTGTCGTGGCGACCCGACGGCGTGAGTGCGGCGCAACAGGCGCTCGCGATCAAGGCGGCAACGGCGGCGATCGACTTGCCGTTTGCGGTGACGTGCGGCGAAACGCTTGCCGCGGGATTTGTGTCCGACACGGCGGCGGGGCTTGCGAATCAAACGACGTTTGTCAGCGACGGCGCGTGGCATACCGCGCGGGTGTATGTACCGTTGACGACGGGCGGCGAGACTTATTCGTTGCTGTTTGCGGACGCGATCGACAGCACCTTTGCCGACGGCTCGCGCTCGGCGCGTAACACGTTGCTCGGCGGCTGGAAACTGCGTGATATGCGTGTCGGTCTTTGCGCCTCCTCGTCGATGGAAACGCCTGTCGAGCCGACGGCGTGGACGGCGGTGACCTTCGACGGCAACGAGGACGTGACGGTGTCGCCCAACGCGTGGATTCAAACCGACCCGATCGTGCTTGCCGCTTCGGCGGGGGATGTGCTGTGCGCGGAATATGCGTTTTGCGGAGACTTGTTGCCGTGCCACGAGGAACTGTGGGTCGCGTCGTTTGTCGACGGCGCGCCGTCGGTGTTGTGTCCCGTGCCGTCACGCGTGGCGGTGAAACGTGACGCAACGCGCGTCGCGTTTGTCGGCGATTCCATCACGCAAGGCATCGGCTCGACGAAAAACAGCGGACGCCATTGGGTGGCAAACGTCGCCGCCGCGCTCGGCGAGGAGTATGCCGTTTGGAATCTCGGCATCGGGTTTGCGCGAAGCGAGGACGCGGCGTCGAACGGTGCGTGGCTTAAAAAGGTGAAAGAAAACGACGCGGCGGTCGTGTGCTTGGGGGTCAACGATCTGCTTTATGGGCTCACCGCCGCCGACGTGTGCGAAAATTTGCGCCGCACAGTCAAAATTTTGCGTGCGAGCGGAATGCGCGTGTTTGTGCAAACCGTGCCGCCGTTCGAGGGGTTAGGCGAAGCGCGCGTGTGCGTGAATGAGTATATTCACTCGTCGCTGGTGTGCGACGGCGTGTTTGACAACGGGTTTATGGCGGATGCGGACGGTATGCCGCTGTTCGGCGGTCATCCGAACGATGAAGGATGTGCGCTGTGGGCGGAGACGCTGACGGCGTGGTTGAAGGAGACATTGTGATGCGTGTTGTAACGGCGATTGATTCGTTCAAAGGCAGTTTATCCTCGCGCCAAGCAGGAGAAGCGGTGCGCGAGGGCGTGTTGCGTGCGTTTCCCGACGCAACGGTTGAGGTGTGTCCGATTGCCGACGGCGGCGAAGGCACGGCTTCGGTGTTGACCGAAGCGGTCAGCGGTCAAACGCGCACCGTTACGGTCAAGGGCCCGCTCGGTGATCCCGTCGAGGCGCGCTACGGCATGTCGGCGGACGGCTTGACGGCGTATATGGATATGGCATCGGCGGCGGGCATCACGCTTGTCGATGCGGACAAGCGCGATGTGCTTCGCGCCACGACCTACGGTGTCGGCGAACTGCTTCTTCATGCGCTTGAAAACGGTTGTCGCCGCGTGGTGATGGGCATCGGCGGCAGCGCGACAAACGACGGCGGTGCGGGCATGTTGCAAGCGCTCGGCGTCGGATTATGGAATGAAAACGGCGACCCGATCGTGCGCGGTGCGTTGGGTCTTGCCGACTTGGCGCGCGTGACGACCGACACGTTGTCGCCGCTTGTTGCCGCATGCGACATCGCGGTCGCGTGTGATGTCACAAACCCGCTGTGCGGTGACAACGGTTGCAGCGCGGTGTATGCGCCGCAAAAAGGCGCGACCCCCGCGATGGTGCGGGAGATGGATGCGTGGCTTTGCCGCTATGCGGAGCTGGTAAAAATCGCCGTTCCCGACGCCGACGATACGGCGGCGGGTGCAGGTGCCGCGGGTGGCATCGGCTTTGCGCTTCGCACATTTTTGAACGCGTCGATGCAAAGCGGCATCGCGCTGATTGCGCAGGAAACAGGTTTGGCGGACGCGATTGCACAAGCGGATATCGTCGTCACGGGCGAGGGTCGCCTCGATGCGCAAACCGCGATGGGGAAAGCGCCCGTCGGCGTGGCGCGCATCGCCAAAGCCCACGGCAAACCCGTCATCGCCTTTACAGGCGGTGTGACGGACGGCGCGCGTGCGTGCCACGATGCGGGCATCGATGCCTATTTCCCCGTGGTGCGCGGGGTGTGCACGCTTGAGGACGCGCTCACCCTCGACACGGCGTTTGCGAACACAGCGAATGCCGCCGAAGAAGTCTTTCGCGTGATCCGCACGTGCAGTTATAAAAATTTTTAAAACATCCTACTCAAAACCGTCGCATCGTCGCATACTATCGGTATAGAGGATTGACGGAGGGAACATATATGAAACGGTTTTTGATCGTGGTGGATATGCAACGGGATTTTATCGACGGCGTGCTCGGCACAAGCGAAGCGCAATCGATCGTGCCGAAGGTGGCGCAAAAAATCGACGATTTCGACGGCGAAATCGTCGCAACGCTGGACACACACGACGCGTCTTACTTACATTCGGCGGAGGGCAAAGCGCTCCCGCTCGCGCATTGCATTTGGTGTACCGAAGGGTGGACGCTCGATTATGAAATCGCCAAAGCGCTTGACCGAAAGGGTGACTTTCGGTTGCTGGAAAAACCGACGTTCGGCGCGGCGGCGTTGCCGTCGCTTTTGAAAACGGCGGCGGGCGGTGATCCGCTGTCGGTGGAATTGTGCGGACTGCGCACGGATGTCAGCGTCGCGGTCAATGCGCTGTTGTTGAAAACCGCGTTTCCCGAAACCGCGATTGCGGTGGATGCCGCGTGCTGTGCGGGAACGTCCGCGGCGGCGCATGAAGCGGCGCTGACGACGATGCGGATGTGTCAAATTCAAATCAAAGAATCCGAAAAGGAGTGTCTTTCATGGCAGATGTAACAACGTTTGATAAACGCTTGCGCGTGGAATCCATGGCGCATGACGGATTGGTGTTCCGCGACGCGGACGACGCACCGTTTGCGGTGTACGGCGTGTTTCGCGAGGACGATCGCTACCGTCGCGTGCCGCGCGCGGTTGCCGAGGAAACGAGCGAAGCGGTCGCGTTTTTGAACGACAACACGGCGGGCGGTCGCGTGCGGTTTCGCACCGACAGCAACATGGTCGCGGTGCATGCGACGCTGTGCGCCGTCGGCAAAATGCCGCACTTTGCGTTGACGGGCAGTGTCGGATTTGATGTGTATGCGGACGGACGCTACGCGGGCACGCTCATCCCGCCGTTTGACGTGACGGATGAATTCGAAGCGAAGGTGTGGCTCGACGGGCAACCCCACGACGTGCAAATCAACTTCCCGCTGTACAGCGGCGTGAAGGAGCTGTTTATCGGTCTGGCGGACGGTGCGTTGTTGGAATCGGCGGCGTCGTATGACGGCGATCCCGTGGTGTTTTACGGCTCGTCCATCACGCAAGGCGGTTGCGCGTCGCGCGCGGGCAACAGCTATCAAGCGATTTTGTCGCGCGAATTGGATTTCGATTACATCAATCTCGGCTTCTCGGGAAGCGCGCTTGCCGAAGAACCAATGGTGAAACATATCGCGTCGCTTCCGATGCGCGCGTTGGTGATGGATTATGACCACAACGCGCCCACCGCCGAGCACTTGCGCAAAACGCACGAACCATTTTATCAAGCGGTGCGCGCGGCGCATCCCGATTTGCCGATCGTGATGATGACGCGCCCTGTGTACCGTCTCAACGAGGAAGAACTCGAACGGCTTTCCATCGTGCGCGCGACGTATGATAACGCACGCGCGGCAGGCGATGAGCATGTCTATTTCATCGACGGTCGCGAATTGGTCGGCGAGGAATTCGTCGAGCTGTCGACGGTCGACGGCTGTCATCCGAACGACATCGGGTTTTACGCCATGGCAAAGCGCTTGAAAGAGACGCTCGAGCCGTTGTTCCGACATAACTAAAAAAAGCGAAGCTTCTCAAGTCGAGAAGCGCGGCTTTTTTATATTGTTTGATTGTGACTTTGGCAACGAATGGTTTCGATGTCCTCGCCGTCGGCGGCGTTGATCTCCAAAAGGATCCGTCCGTGGTAGAGCATCGGTTGATACCACTCGCGATACGTATAGAGAATGGACACGGTGATCGTCTCGCCCGAGATTCCCAAACCGTCGATTTCCACCGCTTCGGGGAGATTGGGAGCATATGCCTTGACCAAAATCAGCGCGTGATCCTCAAAATAGTCGGCGGTGAAACCCTCGGTGTAATCGGGGGCGTAGGTGGTGTCGTCGGCATACGCTTGCTCAAGCTGTTCAAGCGAGGTGATCAACTGCACGCTGTTTTCGGCGGGTTGGTAATAACTGAAGCGTTCCTCATACACCGTTTTAAACGGCATTTTACTGCCGATGAGCGGTTCGTAACACTCGCGCGTGCGTTCGTACAAGACGATCGGCTGACCGCGATACTGCCATGCGTCGATGGTCATGGTGGCGGTGATGGTTTCCATCGCCGTAAGCACGCCGTGTGTGCGGTGCGGTACGAGCAAATCGTAAATCACGATCAGCGCATCGTCCGTCGCAATATAGCTCATGTCGGTGATATCGTATCCGAGTGTGGACATGTACAAATCCAAACGGAAGGTGGCGGTTTTGCCGTCTTCGTTCATCGTGCAGGAATAGCCGTGGCCGCTCGATTCATGAATGACCGTTTGCGTCGGATCGGCCGCTTTACCGCTTGTGTCGGCATAATTTGTCACGCGGATGTCTTTTCCTTCCACCGCCGCCGGTTCCACTTCCAAAAACGCATACGCAGTGTGTTCGATCTGCGGAACGGACGGCGTCACAACGGCGATATCCAGCACGTTGCCTTGCGCGGACACGGATGCCACATAACCCGCTTTGGTCATCGGCACGGCGATGAGCGCCTTGTCGGTGTTTTTGTATGTGCGCATCCACGAGTAATACGACACATCGGTGTGTTGCTTGATAAACGGAGAAAATGAGGCGCGGTCAAGAAACACGAGCGGCTCGCTGTACAGCGGTTCACCGTCGGAAACGTCCATGTATTGCGGGGTGTATGCCACCGCTTCGGGAAGCACATTCTCCGCCCCGTTGACGTGGTAAAACGTGCGCACCGCCTCCGACAAATCGATCGCGCCGTTGCGGTTGCTGTCCGCCAACGCGGTTTCGACGGCGGATAACGTGAGATGACCCGCGACGGAGTTGAACAGGCGCGAGGCGTCCGAAAGGGTGACCTCGCCGTCGCGTGAGAGATCGGCAGGAACGCCTGTTTCGGCGTGGACGGTTGTGACGAACGCGGTCATCAGCAACGCGGTGCAAAGGACTGCGCAAATGCATCGTTTCATAAAAAAATCGCCTCCTTTACTTATATAATAGCATCGGGAATTGCGCGCGTCAAGGATCTTTCCAATCAATGTCAATGATATTTTTTGCAAATCGCTCAATACTATTCACAGCAAATGGAATGGGCGGTGCGAAACAATGACAAAACGGCGAACGGAACGAAAACGAATCGGACTTCTTTTGGCGATCAGCGCGTTGTTGATCGGCGGTATGCGCGGTTACGGTGCGATGCGCGCCGCGGCGGTGCCGACGGTGGAAACCGTGACACTCGAACGTCAAACCGTGAAGGAAACGGTGGTGTGCGCGGGAACGGTGACGGCGAGCGAGGGTATCGAGGTGTACGCGTCGATGCCGTGTGTGGCAGGGGAGATTGCTGTCAAAGTCGGCGACCGCGTGAAGGAAGGCGATGTGTTGCTGTCGGTTGACCGCAACGCCACCCTCGCGATGGCGGTCGGTGCAGGCTTACCCGAGGAACAAACGGTGATGGCGTCGGCGGCGATCCCTTTGACGGTCACGGCGCCGTCGGCAGGTGTCGTCAGTTCAATCGGCGCGGCGAGCGGCGATGTTCTCGCCACCGATGCGCCCTGCATGGTGTTGTCGGAGGGCGACGGTGTCACGATCGCGATCGCGCTCAAGGAAAAGGTTCTGCCGCGCATGCAGGTCGGACAAGAGGTGACGGTGAGCGGTGTGGCATTTGATAAAAAGGAATATAAAGCGGTGCTGTCGAAAATGGCGACCTCCGCGCGCACGCGCATGAGCGGCAGTACGAGCGAAACGGTGGTGGATGCGGTGGTGACGTTTGCACCCGGTGAAGCGGATGAATCACTCATGGTGGGGTTGTCTGCGAAAGCGGCGATCACGGTCGATTCTCGCGACGATGTGTTGCTCGTGCCGTACGACTGTGTGGCGCAGGATGACGACGGCGATCCGTATGTCTATTGTTTGCGCGACGGCGAGGCGCACAAAACGGCGGTTATCCTCGGCGAAGAATTGACGCAGGGCGCGGTGGTGAAAGCAGGACTTGACGCGGGCGACGAGGTGATCGTGAATCCCGATGCCTTGTCGGGTGAGCGCGCGGCGGTGCGAACGGAGGATGCGTGATGGACAGCGTAAAAGGTGCTTGGCGCAGCTTGCGCCGCAAAGCCTTTCGTACGGTGCTGACCGTCGGCGGCATTGTCATCGGTGTGGCACTTGTTGCAATCGTCACGGTGATCGGCGAGGCAGGCGAAACCGTGGTGGCGCAAGAACTCGAAAGCATGGGGCTTGGAGGGTTGTCCGTCACGGCGAGCGGATCGTCGCCGTTGCAGGAAGAATCTCTCCATGCGCTTCGGAATTTAACGGAGGTGTCGACAGCAGTACCGCTGATGGTGGAAATGTCCGTGTTGCCGCTTCGCGGCGGCGGATCGCAGGAGTTGGTGGTGTGCGGCATCGACAGCGGCGAAACGCAGGCAATTGGTTTGACGAAATGTCATGGGCGGATGCTGACGGCGGCGGATGTGAGCGCGTGCGCGCGGGTGTGCGTGGTGGATCGCGCGGTCGCACTTGCGTTGTATGAGCGGGAGAACATCGTCGGAACGAGCATCACCGTTCCTGTCGGCGGGGTGGAAGAAACGTTCACCGTTGTCGGTGTCACACAGGCGGGCAGTGCGCTTTTGCAAAATGTCGCGCAGTTTGTGCCCGGTATGATCTATATTCCCTATACAACCTTGCAACAGATCAGCGGACGCACCTCATTTGACCAATTCGCCGTGCAACTCATCGACGGCGCGGACGAGGATAAAGAAGCGCGTCGCATCGAAGAGGTGCTTGCGCGTATCGGCGGCGAGGACAGCTTTTCGGCGCAAAATCTTGCCGCTCAACGGGATAAACTCGCGGGTGTGATGAACGCCGTGACGGCGGTGCTGACCGCCATCAGCGCAATCTCGCTGTTGGTGTCGGGACTCAGCATCATGACGGTCATGACGGTGTCTGTCAACGAACGCACGCGCGAAATCGGCATTAAAAAAGCCCTCGGCGCGACCGATGCGCGCATCCTGCGCGAGTTTTTGAGCGAAGCGCTGATGCTGTCGCTGCTCGGCGGTGTGATCGGGGTGGCGATCGGCGGAGGGATCGGCATGGCGGCACTCTCGCTTTTCGGCATGCGGGTGTCGGTGTGGGGCACAATGGCAGGACTTGTGGTGTTTGCGGCGGTGGTCGGCGGCTTGTTCGGGGTCTATCCCGCGCTGAAAGCGGCGCGCCTCGATCCTGTCGAAGCCCTGCGGTGTGAGTGAGGGGCGGAGGACAAGGCTCCCCTTGAAGCAAGGGGGGCTGTCGCCGCAGGCGACTGAGGGGATTTTATATGTATCACGTGTCCGTTGGACGCGGTCGCTGTGCGCGACAAATCCCTTCCGCCTCGCATTCGCTCGGCACCTCCCCTTGCTTCAAGGGGAGGCTTGCGGCGCGCAAGAGTCTGCGCGCCCTACGCATCCGCCGTGAGTTTGCGTGTCCCAGGGGACGGGAAACCCGTCCCCTACAATTTCGCGGCGCGAAGTTACCCGACGAAAAAATTTTTTCGTAAACCCCTTGACATTGACGGGCAACGGTGGTATACTCTCATGGCAAACAAAGAAAAGCGTCGCCCGCTTTCACCTGCGGATTCCGTTCCCAGCAGGTCAATACCACCGATTTTTCACGCGAAAAGTGCGGTTGTTTTCACGCGGGCTGATGCAGTCCGCGTTTTTTGTTGTATCCGTCATTTTTTGGAGGTGTGTTCACATCGCTACGAAAGAAACGCAAATCAATGAACAAATCCGCGATGCCGAAGTTCGTGTGATCGGTGACGACGGCGAACAGCTCGGCGTCATGTCCGCGCGCGACGCGCAAAAGCTCGCCGACGAGCGCGACCTCGACCTTGTCAAGATCGCTCCGAACGCGCAACCGCCCGTCTGCCGCATCATGGATTACGGTAAATATCGCTTCGAACAAGCCAAGCGCGAAAAAGAAGCCCGCAAAAATCAACGCGTGGTGGAAGTCAAAGAGGTTCGCCTCGGACTCAACACCGACGTCGCCGATTTTCAAACCAAGGTTCGTCACGCCATCCGCTTCGTGGAAGGCGGCGACAAGGTGAAAGTGTCGATTCGCTTCCGCGGCCGTGAAATGGGTCACCCCGAAATCGGTCTGGAAATGATGCAACGCTTCGCCGAAGCGGTCAAAGACCACGTGGTGGTCGAAAAAGCCGCTAAGATGGAAGGACGTCACATGCTGATGTTCCTTGCTCCCAAGCCCGCCAAATAACCGACACTTCGTCGTTTACTGTTTGGATTCGTTGAAATTAAAAGGAGGATTCCCACTATGCCGAAGATCAAAACGCACAGCGGCGCGAAGAAACGCTTTAAGCTCTCCAAGAGCGGCAAAGTCCTTCGCGGTCACGCGTACAAATCGCACATCCTGAACAAGAAGACCACCAAGCGCAAGAGAAACCTGCGTAAGACGGCCGTGACCGACAAGACCAATGTCGCTCAGGTCAAGCGCTTGATTCCTTACAAATAATCGCAGGAAACGGAGGTAAATTGAAATGGCTCGTATTAAAGGCGCTCTTGCTACGCGCAAAAGAAGAAAGAAGATCCTGAAGCTCGCTAAGGGCTATTATGGTGCAAAGTCCAAGCTCTTCAAGACTGCTAAAGAAGCGGTCATGAAGTCCGGCCAATATGCTTACATCGGCCGCCGTCAAAAGAAGCGCGACTTCCGTCGCTTGTGGATCACCCGTATCTCCGCTGCTGCGAAGATGAACGGCATGAACTACTCCACCTTCATGAACGGCCTCAAGAAGGCTGACATCCAGCTCAACCGCAAAATGCTTGCGGAGATCGCTGTGTCCGACGCTGCCGCGTTCACCGCGCTCGTCGAGAAGGCAAAAGCTGCATTATAATAAGCAACAACTGCGTCCGCCGATCCTCGGCGGGCGCTTGTTTGCTATTTTAGGAACAGCAAAAAAACCGATTTTTCGAGGAATTTTTCAAAAAGGCAGGTGCCGAAAATGGAATTGACAAGCCGCGAAAATCCGCTTGTAAAAGAGATGCACAAGCTGCTTTCCGACGCCAAAGCGCGCCGTAAAAGCCGCCGCTTTGTCATCGAAGGCGCCCGTCTTTGCGAGGATGCCGCGCGCTCCGATGTGCGCATCGTCGCCGCGCTTGTCACCGCCGACGCCAAAGCGCGCTACGCCGCGCAATGGCAAGCGGTCGAGGCGGCTTGCACCGCGTGCTATGATATCGCGCCGGCGGTGTCCGCGTATTTGTCGGAAACGCAAGCCCCGCAAGGCATGTTCTGCCTGTGTGACATGCGCGAGGATACGATGGCTCCCGTGCGCCCCGACGGGGTGTATGTGGCGCTTGAAGATGTCCAAGACCCCGGCAACCTCGGCACGATCCTGCGCACCGCCGAAGCCTTCGGCGCAAACGGCATCCTGCTGTCGAAAGGTTGCTGTGATTTGTACAATCCGAAGGTGCTTCGCGCCAGCATGGGCGGCGTGTTCCGCCTGCCGCTGTGCGTGTGCGACGATTTTGTGCAAACGCTTGCCGAACTCGGTCAAACGCTCCCCGTGCTGGCGAGCGTGATCGATGCCGACGCGTTGCCTGTGACGACGGCGCCCAAAAACGGCGCGGTCGCCGTGATCGGCAACGAAGGCAACGGCATGTCGCAAGCGGCGATCGCCGCTTGCACCCACCGCGTCACCATCCCGATGGCGGGACGCGCGGAATCGCTCAACGCCTCGATGGCGGCGGGCATCATCCTGTGGGAGTTGTGCCGTGAACGCGGAGGGAATGCTTGATGGAAACGGCGGTCTTTTGGATCTGGTTGCAACAGGCACTCGGCGTCGGTGCGCATCAAAGCGAGGCGTTGTTGCAAACGTTTGAAACGGCACAAACGGCGTATGAAGCCGCGTGCTATCCCGATTCTTTGGCGCTCACCAAGACACAGCTTCGTCGTTTGTCGGACAAAGATCTGACCGAAGCCGCCGAGGAATACAAGCGTGTGAAGAAACACGGCGCATGGCTTCTCACGCCCGAAGACCCGCTGTATGCGGCGTTGTTTGAGGGAATGTACGCACCGCCTGTGGTGCTGTACGCCAAAGGCGCGCACCTCGATGTGAAGCGCACACCGAGCATCGCCATCGTCGGCACACGTCATCACAACGAGGCGGGTGAACGCGCGACGCGCAAGCTCGCCGCCGGTTTGGCCGCGGCGGGCGTGACGATCATCAGCGGCGGTGCCGAAGGTCTCGACAGTGCGGCACTCGAAGCCGCGCTCAACGAAAACGGCATTTGCATCTCGTTTCAAGCCTGCGGCATCGACGTGGAATACCCGCGTGCGGTGACACCGCTTCGCCGTCGGCTATTGGAGCAGGGCGGATTACTGCTCACGGAGTTCCGAACGGGAACGTCCGCTTTCCGCCAAAATTTTCGAATTCGAAACCGCCTGATCAGCGCCGCGTCAAGCGGCACGCTGGTCACACAAGCGCCCAAGATCAGCGGCGCGCTCATCACGGCGGGATGGGCAAGAGAGCAAGGCAAGGATGT
>JAZTZV010000060.1:0-16654 GCA_045637645.1 Acutalibacteraceae bacterium
ACCACCACTACTACCACTACTACTACTACCACCACTACTACCACCACTACTACCACTACCACTACGACCACCACTACCACCACCACTACCACCACCACTACTACTACTACCACTACCACTACTACCACGACGCAACCTGCGAAAGTGGTGTTTACGGTCGAAACTGTGGAAGCCAAAACGGGCGATGAAGTGCAAGTCAAGATCAACATCGCCGAAAACCACTACTTGGTTTCGGGCAAGATGGACATCAGCTTCGACAGCAACGTTCTTGAGTTGCAAAAAGTTGACGACGAATACGTCGACGGCAGCTCGATTCAAGCCATCATCGGCAGTGATGCGTTGGTGGCGTCCAAAATGGTGGACGAAGACACGCTTCGCGTCGCCTTTGCAACTTCGAAAGTCGGCAAAGCGAACGGCGGCGAATTCATCACCCTGACCTTCAAAGTGGTCGGCAAGAACGACGGCACCTATCCCATTACGATGTCTGTCGGCGAAGCGTATGTCAACCAAAACGGTAAGGATAAAGAACACACTCCTGTTGTGAATAACGGTGCGGTGATCGTGAAGAATCCCACCACGACAACGACCACGACGACGACCACCACCACGCTCCCGTCTTACATCACCTTCACGGTGGATGAGGTCGAAGCGGTTTCCGGTGACATCGTGACGGTGCCTGTCTACCTCGATGAAAACCACTACTTTGTGTCGGGCGAACTCGATGTGACGTTCGACAGCAACAAGCTCGAGCTTCAAGCGGTCACCGATGACGACGGCAACCTCTATGTTGCCGATGTGAACCAAGATGTTTTCAACGGCGGTTTGGTGTCGTCTCGCTTGATGGAAGACGGCAAACTCCGCATCGGTTTTGCAACCGGTCGTAACGGCAAGAGTGCTTCCGTGAAATTCTTCACCTTGACCTTTAAGGTCATCGACGAAGAAGCCGGCGAAGCCGACATCACCTTGGCGGTCAACGAAGTTTACGCCGACAAGGGCAACGGTGAATATGAGCCGATCTCCGTGGTGAACAACGGTATGGTTGTTTATGGTGCTCCGACCACGACCACGACCACTACCACCACTACTACCACTACTACCACGACTACCACTACTACTACTACTCCGACCACTACCACTACTACGACCACTACCACTACTACGACCACTACCACTACGACCACCACTACTACCACCACTACTACTACGACCACTACCACGACTACCACTACTACGACCACTACCACGACCACTACCACGACCACGACTCAACCGATCAAAGTTGTCTTCACGATCGACACGGTCGAGGCGGAAGTGGGCGATATCGTGACGGTGCCTGTGTACCTCGATGTGAACCACTACATCGTGTCCGGTTCGTTGAATGTGGCGTTTGACACCAACAAGCTCGAGCTCCAAGTGGTCAACGCGGATGACGACGGCAATCTCTATGTCGGCGATGTGGACAACAAGTTCTTCAACGGTCTTGTTTCTTCCCGCATCATGAGCGACGGCACCCTGCGCATCGGTCTTGCGACCGGCAACACCGGCAAGAGCAACGCCGCTCAATTCTTCACCTTGACCTTCAAGGTCATCGACGAGGAAGCCGGCAGCGCCGACATCTCGATGGTTGTGAATGAAGTCTATGCCGATATGGGCGACGGTGAGTATATCCCGACCGTGGAAGTGAACAACGGCTCCGTTTCTTACACGAAGCCCATCACCACGACCACGACGACGACTACGACCACCACCACGACGACCACGACGACGACCACGACGACCGGCTCGACCACAACGACGACGTTGCCTGAGTTGGAAGACGGCGAAGTTCGCTTCACGGTTGTCTCCCATGAAGATGCGATCTTCTCCGAGGACATCTTCGCGGTGGATATCGTGCTCAACAGTTGGACGGGTCTTGCCAACGTTGACCTGGCGCTCAACTTCAACAGTGCCGTCTTGACACCGGTTGCTGTTGACGGCGAATATGTGCAATGGAACAACGAGGTGCTCGGCGATGCTTCGTCGAAGGTTCTCTTTGCTTCCAACTACGACAACGTCGACAATATCTACTTGGCGTATGTGTCGATCGACGGCAACTCGGCGAAACACGGCACGATCGCAACGGTCTACTTCAAGCTGAATCCCGCTTGCCTCATTGATGCACCGACAGCGTACTCCGACATCACGGTTTCCGTTGACGGCGTGAGCTACGAAGACAAAGAAAACGGTGACCGCTTCGGTCTCGGTTACCCCGCAATTGTCAACTGCGTGTCCGATAAAGTGGAAGCGTATCACCCGATCACGGTGGAATATGTCACCAAAGATGGCGTGATCCACACGGTCACCGTTGCTAACAAGGGCGGCGAATTGGATATCCCGAACCCACCTGCGGATCCCTCCGAATTCAACTATGCGTTCATCGGCTGGGAACCTGAATTCAAGGATAACAACACCGTGCAAATGAAACCGATCTTCGGTTATGTGATCGAAGTCAACGGTGGTGTGATTGACGAGTCCTCCGTGAAGACGGAAGAAAACTGGCTCAAGAAGTACACGAAGGCGTACTTCAACACGAAGAGCCAGTATCACGAAGAAGAAATTCTCGGCTACGACGCGTACGCGACTATCGTTGCGAACGACGCTCCCGAAGGTAAGGTTTTCGCTTACTGGCAAGATCAAAACGGCAACATCGTGTCCTACGATGCGACTTACAACTTCTTCGTGCCCGGCAACTTGACGCTGACCGCGGTTTATGCGGAAGAAGCTCCCGAGCATCTCCCGAGCGTGTCGATGCAAATCGTCCGCGGCGTGTTTGATGCCACGAACAACGAAGGCGCGATCACGTGGGTTGCGGCTCTGAACCGCGGCAACACAGCGAAGTACGAAGTAATCGAATGCGGCATCATCTACGGCCCGTACGCCGATTACGATCTCCTCGTCAGCGAGGATCCGACCTACACGCGTCGCATCAGCGTTAACGCGGTTTCGGCGGGTTCGGCGCAATACTCCGTGAAGATCGAAGGCGTTGCGAACGGCAAAACTCGTACGGCGATTGCTTACGCGGTTTACAAAGATGTCGAGACCGGCGAAGTTTACCCGACTGTTTACAGCGGCGAGAGCAGCATGCTCTCCTTGACTGTGAACGACGAACTCTAAGAAAGGGAGGTTACATATTACAATGAAACAACAATATCAAACTCCCGAAATGGAGATCGCGTGGTTCGAGACCGAGAACATCTGCTCGGTCAGCGATTACGATGATGGCACGGGTTATATTCCGGAAACGAACGGCGGCAAGGACGTCTTCGGCTGGTAAAAACAATGAGAACACGGCTGCGAATTTCGCAGCCGTGTTTTTTGTTGGTGCAAATCCGAAATTATTGTCAGAGAACACATATTTATTTTTCAGCGAGCAAGCAGAGTTGACGTTTGAAACGGAATGTGCTATACTGCCGTTACAAAAAAGGAGGATGTTTTATGGATCAATCGACATTGACGGCTCGCGACAAATTGAAGGGCAAATGGATCACATTAATTTTGACGGTACTTGGTGTTTTGTGTACACTGTTAGCCTTGCCGAAAAGTGTGATCGATATGGGATATATCTTTGGCTATGATTTTTATGGTCCTTATTTGAATATTAACAACATGTCGCTCATGAACATTGTGGGGTTACTGTTCATGTTGGTTCCGATGTTGTTGTTGATCGCATATGCCGCGTTTCTCCATAAAACGGCAGTCGGCCCCTTTGTGTTGGCGGCGATGTTTGTAAGCAGTGCCATCGGAGCGTTGGGCGAAGCTGGTTTCCAAATCATCAATTGGGTTCTGTACGGTCATATGTTCTCACTCGGCACGTTGTTGGGGATTTTGTGGAACGGCATGCTCCTGATACTGTATTTGGCAATGGCGGTGCTGATGCTGATTCACCCGAAAGCAACCAAAATCGGCGGCATCGTCGGTGCGGCAATTTTGTTGCTTTTGCAAGTGCCGGTTCTGTTGAATGCTCTCTACCTGTTGATCTCATTTGCGGTCGAGCTTGAGGCGATGAACTTGAATATCTTGCTCCAACCGCTCGTACCGTTTGCATGGTTGCTGTTTCTTGCGGGAATTGCTCTGATCTTTGTTCTCAACACTTTCCCGCCCGCGTTCGGCAAAAAAGCCGCTTGTGAACTTGAAGTTCCTGCAGAATCGGCGGAATAAAAAATTTATATATTCAAATCCAAAACAGGCGAGGCGTTTTGCGTCGCCTGTTTTAATTTTTGTGCGACGTTGCATCAAAAGCACATAAAAAACGCAATATCTTGTGGTTTGTAAAAAAATAAAAAAATTCTGAAAAAATTACAAAAAAAGACTTGATTTTTTGTGAGAATTATAGTATCATAATTGGGCACGCGTAGGAAATAAGGGTGAAATGCGCCCTAAATCTGCGCTTGCAGACTGCAAGATATGCGTTGAAGCGGGAGGTTGCGACCGAAACGGTCGGTTTTTCCGTGGAGTATGTCCGATTTTAAACCGGGCGAACAAAGAAAGCTGCAAAAGAGTACCATGAAACACGCCGTACCGTGGTTCGAAACGAACGACGGAGAGTTGCCGCGGAAGGTGCGCTGTGTACAAAAAAGCAGGACGATCGATTTGCGCCGGAAAACAAGCTCTGTATTCCGGCTTTTTTCGGGAAAGCGGAAGAAACACCCGGCAGGGTGTGCAGAATCGGCGTCGCCCGCCAACTCAAAATTTTTAAGGAGGCGTTTTCAAATGGCAGTCAAAGAAAAAATCCGTATCCGTGTAAAGGGCTATGATCACCGCTTGGTCGATCAAGCGTCCGAGAAGATCGTTGAGACCGCTCGCCGCACCGGCGCTCGTGTTTCCGGTCCCGTGCCGCTGCCCACCGAGAAGGAAATCGTCACGATTCTCCGTGCTGTGCACAAGTACAAGGACTCCCGTGAGCAGTTCGAGACCCGCACGCACAAGCGTCTGATCGACATCCTTCGTCCGTCCAACAAGACAGTCGAGGCCCTCATGGGTCTTGAACTCCCCGCCGGCGTGGAAATCGAGATCAAGCTGTAATTCCTTATTATACATCTCAACAAACGGGCAGGTCGCAGCGTGCTGCGAAACACCCGGGAGAGTGTAAAAGGCAAACGGCTTGCAGAATTTCCCCCGCGAGGTCATGTTGATCGCAAAAGCGGTCAACCAATAACCAAGGAGGTATAGACAATGCAAAAAGGCATCATCGGCAAGAAGATCGGCATGACGCAGATCTTCGACGAAAAGGGCAATGTCGTGCCGGTTACCGTCATCGAGGCGGGTCCGTGCGTGGTTGTCCAAAAGAAAACGGTCGAGAACGACGGCTATGCGGCTGTTCAGCTCGGCTTCGGCGATGTTTCTCCGAAACACGTCAACAAGCCCATGAAAGGGCACTTTGATAAGGCGGATGTGGCGCCCAAGAAGACGCTCAAAGAATTCCGCTTTGAAGATTGCGATGCGCTGAACATCGGCGACATCGTGAAGGCTGACACCTTCGCTGCGGGCGATCGCGTTGACGTGGTCGGCACCAGCAAAGGTAAGGGTTACGCCGGCGCGATCAAGCGCTGGAACTTCGGCCGCCTGAGAGAGTCTCACGGCACCGGCCCTGTCGCTCGTCATGCCGGTTCGCTCGGTGCGTGCTCTTCGCCGTCCCGCGTGTTCAAAGGCACCAAGGCTGCAGGTCATCTGGGCTGTGAGCGTGTGACCGTCCAAAATCTGGACGTTGTCAAAGTGGATGTGGAGAACAACCTGATCGCTGTGCGCGGCGCCGTTCCCGGCCCCCGCAAGGGCATCGTGGTTCTTTCCGACTCCGTCAAGAAGGCGTAAAGGAGGAAATAATCATGCCGAATATCACTACTTACGATATGACCGGTAAGCAAACCGGTACGATGGAAGTGAGCGAGTCTGTTTTCGGAATCGAGCCCAACGCGACGGTTCTGCACAGCATGGTCGTGAACTACTTGGCGAACCAACGTCAAGGTACGCAATCGACCCTGACTCGTTCTGAGGTCCGTGGCGGCGGCAAAAAGCCGTGGCGCCAAAAGGGCACCGGTCACGCCCGTCAAGGCTCGACCCGCGCTCCCCAATGGACCCACGGCGGTATCGCGCTCGGCCCGAAGCCCCGCGATTACAGCTATGCGCTTCCCAAGAAGGTTCGCCGCCTCGCTATGAAGTCGGCGCTCTCTTCCAAGGTCGCTTCCGAGGATATGATGATCCTCGACGAGCTGACCCTCGAGACCATCAAGACCAAGACCGTCGCGGAGATGCTCAAAGCTCTCGGCGCCGAGAAGAAGGTTCTGCTGGTTACTGCTGAGAAAGACGAGAAGGTCTTTCTCTCTGCTCGCAACATCCCCGGCGTGAAGACGGCTCTCGTCAACACCCTGAATGTCTACGACATCCTCAACGCTGACAAGTTCATCGTTGTGAAGGATGCGGTCGCTAAGATCGAGGAGGTGTACGCATAATGGACGCTCGCGATATCATTCTCGCCCCGGTCGTGACGGAAAAATCCGTGACCTTGATGGCGGACAAGAAGTACACTTTCAAAGTGGACAAAAATGCCAATAAGATCCAGATCGCGAAGGCTGTGGAAGAGATCTTCGGCGTCAAAGTCGCCAAGGTCAACACCATCAGCATGAAAGGTGCCAAGCGCCGCATGGGCCGCTTTGAAGGCTACCGTCCCGACTGGAAAAAGGCGATCGTCACTCTGACCGCCGACTCCAAGACCATCGAGTTCTTCGACGGCATGGCGTAAGAAACAACCGAACGAAAGAACACGATGTCAGGCAACGTATGGGGCGAAGGCAACGCCTCGCAAAGCCGTAAGAACAGGAGGAAATAAGTTATGCCTACCATTAACTATAAGCCGACTACGCCCGGCCGCCGCGGTATGTCCGTTCTGGATTACAGCGGTCTGTCGAAAACGGGTCCGGAGAAGAGCCTGCTTGCTCCCAAGAACAAGAAGGCGGGTCGTAACAGCTACGGCCGCATCACCGTTCGCCATCGTGGCGGCGGCAACCGTCAAAAGTATCGTATCATCGACTTCAAGCGTAACAAGGCTGACATGCCCGCTACCGTCTTGACCCTCGAGTACGATCCCAACCGTACCGCTCACATCGCTCTCGTGCAATACGAGGATGGCGAGAAGCGCTACATCGTCGCTCCCGTCGGTCTGAAGGTCGGCGACGTCATCGAGTCGGGCGCGAACGCCGACATCAAGCCGGGCAACGCCCTGCCGCTGTCTGCGATCCCGACCGGTACCTTCATCCACAACGTTGAGCTTTATCCCGGTAAGGGTGCTCAGCTCGCTCGTTCGGCCGGCGTTATGGCGCAGCTGATGGGCAAAGAGAGCAGCATGGCTCTCGTTCGTCTCCCCTCCGGTGAGATGCGCTATGTGCCGCTGAACTGCATGGCGACGGTCGGCCAAGTCGGCAACGTCGAGCACGCAAACGTTCAAATCGGTAAAGCAGGTCGTAAACGTCACATGGGTTGGCGTCCGACCGTCCGCGGTTCTGTCATGAACCCCTGTGATCACCCGCACGGTGGTGGTGAGGGTCGTTCCCCCATCGGTCGTCCGGGCCCTGTCACTCCTTGGGGCAAGCCGGCTCTGGGTTACAAGACCCGCAAGCCGCATAACCGCTCGGATAAGTTCATCGTTAAGCGCCGCAACGGCAAGTAATCGAAAGGAGATCAAGATTTATGGGAAGAAGCGTAAAGAAGGGTCCTTTCGTACAGCCTGTGTTGCTTAAGAGGATCCAAGAAATGAACGCCGCCGGCGAGAAACGCATCCTGAAGACCTGGAGCCGTAGCTCCACGATCTTCCCGGATTTCGTCGGTCACACGATTGCCGTCCACGACGGCCGCAAGCATGTGCCGGTGTATGTCACCGAGGATATGGTCGGCCACAAGCTGGGCGAGTTTGCCCCCACTCGTACTTTTAAGGGCCACGTTGGCTCGAAGAGTTCGAAGTAAGCGGTTGAAAGGAGAGAAACATCATGGAAGCAAGAGCGCAAGCTACTTATGTCCGTATTTCGCCTCGTAAGGTGAAGATCGTTCTCGACCTCATCCGCAACAAACCGCTTGATGAGGCGATGGCAATCGCTCACTTTACTACGAAGTCGGCTGCAGAGCCGATCGAAAAGCTGCTCAAATCCGCAGCTGCGAACGCGGAAAACAACCACAGCATGGATCGCAACAACTTGTATGTTGCCGAGTGCTTTGTCTGCCCGGGCCCGATCCTGAAGCGTATCCGTCCGAGAGCACAAGGTCGTGCGTACCGCATCGAAAAGAGAACGTCTCACATTACCGTCGTGCTTAAGGAAGCCGAATAAGCGAAGGAGGAGGAACAGTTATGGGTCAAAAAGTCAATCCCCACGGTCTGCGTGTGGGCGTTATTAAAGACTGGGATTCCCGCTGGTTTGTGAAAGACAGCGAGTTCGGTGATACGCTCGTGTCCGACTACAACCTGCGCCGCTACCTCAAAACCACGCTGTATGCGGCCGGTGTCCCGAAGATCGAGATCGAGCGCGATGCGTCGAAAGTTCGCGTGCACATTCACTGCGCGAAACCCGGCATCGTGATCGGTAAGGGTGGCGCTGACATCGAGAAACTTCGCGAAACCTGCGAAAAGATGGTCGGCAAACCCACCAGCATCAACATCATCGAGGTTAAGAACCCCGACTTGAACGCTCAGCTCGTCGCTGAGAACATTGCTCTCCAACTCGAGAAGCGCACCTCGTTCCGCCGTGCTATGAAGCAGGTGATCGGCCGTGCGATGAAACTCGGCGCGAGAGGCATTAAGACGCAAGTCTCCGGCCGTTTGGGCGGCGCGGAAATTGCGCGTACCGAACAATATCATGAAGGCACGATCCCGCTGCAAACTCTGCGTGCGGACATCGATTACGGTTTCGCTGAGGCGAACACCACCTACGGCCGCATCGGCGTGAAAACGTGGATCTACCGTGGTGAGGTTCTTGCCGGCGCTGCCAAGCCCCGCAAGGAAGGAGGCCGCAAGTAATGCTGCTGCCCAAGAGAGTTAAGCACCGTCGTGTGCAGCGCGGCCGTCTGACCGGTAAAGCGCTCCGCGGCAACTTCGTCAGCCATGGCGAGTTCGGTCTCCAAGCGTTGGAGCCCGCATGGATCACTTCCAGACAAATCGAGGCGGCTCGTATCGCCATGACCCGTTACATCAAGCGTGGGGGTAAAGTTTGGATCAAGATCTTCCCCGACAAGCCCATCACCGAGAAACCCGCCGAGACCCGCATGGGTTCCGGTAAAGGTTCGCCCGAGTACTGGGTGGCGGTTGTGAAACCCGGTCGCGTGATGTTCGAAATTGCGGGCGTTCCCGAAGAGACCGCTCGTGAGGCTATGCGACTTGCAGCGAACAAGCTGCCCATCAAGTGCAAATTCATTTGCAAGGAAGAGGATGGTGAGCAGGAATGAAAAAGACTCAACTCGATAAGATCCGTGAGATGAGCGTGGCAGAGCTTGAAGCCCGCGTGGCAGAGCTCAAAAAGGAACTGTTCAACCTGCGTTTCCAACACGCCATCAACCAACTGGATAACCCGATGCGCCTGAAGGCCGTTAAGAAGGAGATCGCTGTCATCAAGACGGTGCTCCGCGAGAACGAGCTGAAGGCTCAAGCCTAACGGAAGGAGGACACTATTGTGAGCGAAAGAAACCTGAGAAAAACGCGCACCGGCATGGTGGTCAGCGACAAGATGGATAAGACCGTCGTGGTTGCGATCGAAGACAACGTCCGCCATCCGTTGTATAAGAAGATCGTGAAGCGCACTGTGAAACTCAAGGCGCACGACGAAAACAACGAGTGCCGCGTGGGCGACCGCATCTCCGTCATGGAGACCCGCCCGTTGTCCAAGGACAAGCGCTGGCGCGTCGTTGAAATCATTGAGAAGGCGAAATAAGTCGGTTACTTTGAAAGGAGGAACACCCTGTGATTCAACAACAATCCTACCTCAAGGTTGCCGACAACACCGGCGCGAAGGAGCTTATGACGATTCGCGTTCTCGGTGGCTCCGGCAGGAGGTATGCGAATATCGGCGACGTCGTGGTTGCTTCTGTTAAGAAAGCAGCACCCGGCGGCGTTGTGAAAAAAGGCGATGTCGTGAAGGCCGTTGTGGTCCGTAGCGTGCGCGGCGTGCGCCGTGCTGACGGCACCTACATCCGCTTTGACGAAAACGCAGCGGTCATTATCCGTGAGGATAAGAACCCGAAGGGAACCCGTATTTTTGGCCCGGTGGCGAGAGAGCTCCGCGAAAAGGATTACATGAAAATCCTGAGCCTCGCTCCCGAGGTACTGTGAGGAGGTGTCGGAATTGAGTAACAAACTGCATGTGAAAAAGGACGATACCGTCCTGATCATCAGCGGCGACGATAAAGGCAAGAAGGGCAAAGTCCTGGAAGTCAGCCCCAAAGAGGGTAAGGTCATCGTCGAAGGCCGCAACATCATCAAGAAGCACGTGAAAGCCCGCAAGATGGGCGATCCGTCCGGCATCATCGAGGCTCCGGCTCCGATGTATGCTTCCAAGGTGCAGGTTGTCTGCCCGAGCTGCAAAAAGCCCTGCCGCGTGACCCACAAAGTCATGACCGACGACAACGGCAAGAAGCGTTCGGTGCGTACCTGCCATCGCTGCGGCGAAGTTCTGTAAGGAGGTAAACGCGAACAATGGCCAGAATGAAAGAATATTATCAAAAGTCTGTTGCTCCCGAGCTCATGAAAAAGTTCGGTTACAAGAGCGTGATGCAGATTCCGAAGCTGGATAAGATCGTCATCAACGTCGGTTGCGGCGAGGCGCGTGACAACTCCAAAGTTATCGACGCGATCCTGATCGATCTTGCGGCGATCACCGGTCAAAAGCCGATCGTCTGTAAAGCTCGTAAGTCCGTTGCGAACTTCAAACTTCGCGAAGGCATGAACATCGGCGCGAAGGTCACCCTCCGCGGCGAGCGTATGTACGAATTCCTCGATCGCTTCTTCAACGTGGCTCTGCCCCGCGTGCGCGACTTCCGTGGTATCAACCCGAACTCGTTCGACGGCCGTGGCAACTACAACATGGGCATCAAGGAACAACTCATCTTCCCGGAGATTGAGTATGATAAGATCGACGCGGTGCGCGGCATGGACTTGTGCTTTGTCACCACTGCAAACACCGATGAAGAAGCGCGCGAGCTGCTCACCCTGATGGGCGCTCCGTTCGCACGATAAGGAGGGATTACTGTGGCGAAAACATCCATGAAGCTCAAGCAACAGCGCGAGCCTAAGTATTCGACCCGTGCTTACAACCGCTGCAAGATCTGCGGTCGTCCGCACGCGTACCTGCGTCGCTATGGTATCTGCCGTATCTGCTTCAGAGAGCTTGCCTACAAAGGCGAGATCCCCGGCGTTAAGAAAGCAAGCTGGTAATCAGCCATATCAAAAAGGAGGTTGACGGAATGCAAATCACCGATACGATTGCCGATATGCTGACCCGTATTCGCAATGCGAACAGCGCGAAGCATGAATCGGTCGACATCCCCGCTTCCAACATGAAGAAGGCGATTGCCCAGATTCTTGTTGACGAGGGTTATGTCAAAGGTTTCCAAGTCATTGAAGACGGCAAACAGGGTATTATCCGCATGACGCTGAAGTACGAGGGCGCTTCCCGCACTCCCGTGCTCTCCGGCCTCAAGCGTATTTCGAAGCCCGGTCTGCGTATTTATTCCGGTTGCGAGGAGATGCCCCGTGTTATGAAGGGCATCGGCACCGCGATCGTGTCCACTTCGAAGGGCGTCATGACCGACAAAGCTGCTCGCGCGGCTCATGTCGGTGGCGAAGTCCTCGCGTACATTTGGTAATAGGGGGTAGGGAGATATGTCGAGAATTGGAAGAAAACCCATCACTGTCCCTGCCGGCGTGGAGGTCAAAATCGATGGCACTGTCATCACCGTGAAAGGACCGAAAGGCACCCTTACGCAGACATTCCACCCGAACATGAAGATTGAGCAAAACGGCGCGGAAATCACCGTGACCCGTCCTGACGACGACAAGCTCAATCGTTCGTTGCACGGCCTGTCCCGCACGCTTCTCGCCAACATGGTCGAGGGCGTGACCAACGGCTTCAAGAAGGAGCTCGAGGTCAACGGCGTTGGCTACCGTGTGCAGAAACAGGGTAAACAAGTGATTATGAACCTGGGCTACAGCCATCAGGTCATCGTGGACGAGATCGAAGGCATCACGTTGGATGTGCCCGATCCCAACCACATCGTTGTCAACGGCGCCGACAAGCAACTGGTTGGTCAGATTGCTTCGGAAATCCGTGAGAAACGTCCGCCCGAGCCGTATAAGGGCAAAGGCATCAAATACGCTACCGAGGTCATTCGCCGCAAGGAAGGCAAGGCCGGCGGTAAGGGTAAGAAATAATAAGGAGGGTATGAGACTATGGTCAGCAAGAAAGATAGCAACAAAGCTCGTCTGCACCGCCATCTGCGCGTGCGCAGCAAGATCAGCGGCACCGCAGCTCGTCCCCGCCTGAGTGTCTACCGTTCTTCTAAGAACATCTCCGCTCAGATCATCGACGATGTCGCCGGCGTGACGCTGGTGGCGGCGTCCACTGTGGAGAAGTCCTTCACCGAGAACGGCGGCAACAAGGATGCGGCGAAGGCGATCGGCAAATTGATCGCTGAGCGTGCCATCGAGAAGGGTATCACCGAGGTCGTGTTTGACCGCGGCGGTTATGTGTATCACGGCCGTGTTCAGGAATTGGCCGAAGGCGCCCGCGAGGGCGGCCTCAAGTTCTAAGAGAAGGAGGAAACTACTTTGGCCAGAAATGAGCGTAATGAGCGCAACAACAAGCGCAACAACAATGAGCCGGAGTTGATCGAGCGCATCGTCGCCATCAACCGCGTCAGCAAGACTGTTAAGGGCGGCCGCATCTTCAAGTTTGCGGCGCTGGTCGTTGTCGGTGACGGCAAGGGCACTGTCGGCTTCGGTCTCGGTAAAGCAGGCGAAGTTCCCGATGCGATCCGTAAGGGCATCGAGGATGCGAAGAAGCACCTGATCATCGTGTCTCTGAAGGGTGATACCATCCCCCACGAGGTTATCGGTAAGTTCGGCGCCGGCGAAGTTCTTATGAAACCCGCTGCTCCCGGTACCGGTGTTATCGCCGGCGGTGCGGTGCGTGCTGTCGTGGAAGCGGTCGGCATTAAGGACATCCGTGCCAAGGCGCTTCGTTCCAACAATCCCTGCAACGTGGTCAGCGCAACGATGGAGGGTCTGTCCCGCCTTCGCACCGCTGAGCAGGCGGCTGCCATCCGTGGCAAATCCGTCAAAGAAATTTTGGGTTAACGGAGGGAACGGAACATGGCAAACATTAACGTGAAACTTGTTCGCAGCTTGATCGGCTGCAAGAAGGATCAAATCGCCACCGCGAATTCCCTCGGTCTTCGCAAGATCGGCGATACGGTGTCGCAGCCTGATAACGCGGCGACCCGTGGTAAGATCACTAAGATTGTCCACCTCGTTGAGGTGACCGAAGCGTAAGATAGAGCAAGGAGGTGCTACAAATGAAGCTTCATGAGCTTTCTCCGGCCCCCGGCTCTGTCCGTGAGGTCAAGAGAATCGGCAGAGGTCACGGCTCCGGCCAAGGCAAAACTGCCGGTAAAGGACACAAAGGTCAAAAAGCCCGTGCGGGCCGCGGCATGCGCGCCGGTTTCGAAGGCGGCCAAATGCCCCTGCAAAGACGCATCCCGAAGCGTGGCTTTACTAACATTTTTGCTACGAACTATGCCATCATCAACATCGCAGCCCTCAACAAATTTGAGGATGGTGCGGTTGTCGACACCCAAGCGCTGAAAGATATGGGTCTTGTGAAAGACTCCAAGGACGGCGTGAAGGTTCTCGGCAACGGTGAGCTGACTAAGAAGCTCACGGTGAAGGTCGCAGCCTATTCTGAGTCCGCCAAAGCGAAAATCGAGGCGGCTGGCGGAAAGGCTGAGGTGATCTGATTATGTTTCAGACTTTGAGAAACGCCTGGCAAATCAGAGAGCTCCGCAAAAAAATCTTCTTCACATTGTTCATTCTGTTGATTTTCCGTATCGGTGCGGCGATCACGCTTCCCTTCGTGAATGCGGAAGCCCTCGGTATGGCACAAACCAACGACTTCATGCAGGTTGTTGCTATGATGTCGGGCGGCGGCTTCTCGGACGCGTCGATCTTCGCGCTGTCCATCACGCCGTACATCAACGCCAGCATCATCATCCAGCTTCTCACCGTTGCCATCCCCGCCCTCGAAAGAATGGCGAAGGACGGCGAAGCCGGTCGCAAGAAGCTGGGCACCATCACGCGTTATGTGACGGTCGTCCTCGGCTTGCTCCTCGGCGTGGCGTACTACTTCATGCTGAAGAACAAAGTCAATAGCGACGGCAAGCTCTTGAACGTCATTCCCACGACCGGCAACATTTGGGGCGACATCCTCGTGGCTGTCATGATCGTGCTTGCCTTTACGGCGGGTTCGGCCCTCATGATGTGGCTCGGCGAGCAAATCAACGAAAAAGGCATCGGCAACGGCATCTCGATGCTGCTCCTTGCGGGTATTCTGTCCCGCGTGCCGCTCGCTTTTGCGAACATGTGGAATATGTTCTACAACAGTGGTATCCTGGCTTTGTCGGATGATGCCAGCAACGCCATGAAGTACCTTATCGGTGTGCCGATGACGCTGGTCATCTTTATCGTGATGATCGCGTTCATCGTCTTCATGACGAATGCGGAACGCCGCATTCCCGTGCAGTACGCGAAGCGTGTGGTTGGTCGTAAA
Organism: Acutalibacteraceae bacterium; assembly: GCA_045637645.1. Classification (GTDB taxonomy): domain Bacteria; phylum Bacillota; class Clostridia; order Oscillospirales; family Acutalibacteraceae; genus RGIG1959. Next base: position 14,832 of record JAZTZV010000060.1, read on the forward strand.
ATGTACGGTGGTCAAAACACCTTCATTCCGATCAAAGTCAATATGTCCGGTGTTATGCCGATCATCTTGGCGGTTTCCATCATTTCGCTTCCCTCGATTCTTGCTACGTTTGTGGGCAAGACTGCGAGTAACGCCGGTTGGGGCTGGCTCAAATTGTTTGAGCAAACCAACCCGTTCTACGTTGCACTTTACTTCGTGCTGATCATCGCGTTTGCATTCTTCTACGTGACGATTCAGTACAATCCGACCGAGATGGCGAACAACCTGCGCCGCAACAGTGGCGCGATCCCCGGCTATCGTCCGGGCAAGCCCACCTCGGACTACATCACCCGCGTGCTTCAAAAGGTCACCTTCATCGGCGCCGTTTTCCTCGGCATCGTGGCGGTGTTCCCGAGCCTCTTCGGTGTGCTCTGCAGCGCGATTGAAGTTGCGGATCTGAGCGCCGGTCTCGCGATCGGCGGCACCTCGGTCATGATCGTTGTCAGCGTGGCGCTGGAGACGACTCAACAGATCGAGAGCCAAATGATGATGCGCCACTACAAGGGTTTCCTTGAGTGATTGACATTCTAAGCAACGTCTTTGACGGTTCCCGTCGGACAGGAGCATGAGGCTCCTGTCCGCGGGTGCCGCTGAATCGGAAGGAGAGGTACAGTTATGAACTTAATTCTTCTTGGCGCACCGGGCGCCGGCAAAGGCACGCAAGCAGAAGTGATCAGTGAGCATCTGCAAATCCCCACTATTTCCACGGGTAACATTATCCGTGAAGCATTGAAAAGCGGTTCTGAACTTGGTGAGCAAGCTCGTTCCTACATGGACAAAGGCGCGTTGGTGCCTGACGAAATCGTCATCAACATCATCAAAGAGCGCCTTGCCAAAGAGGATTGCCAAAACGGCTTCATTCTGGACGGCTTCCCGCGCACCATTCCTCAGGCCGAGGCGCTTGACCGTATGGGCGTCGTGATCGACCGCGTCATCGACATCGAAGTCGCGGACGACGTGATTGCCCAGCGTGTATCGGGCCGCCGTGTCTGCCTCGCTTGCGGCGCCACCTACCACATTGATTATAAGAAATCGGCAGTGGAGGGTGTGTGTGACAAGTGCGGCGATACCCTTGTTCAACGCAAGGATGACCACCCCGACACCGTGAAAGATCGCCTGCGCGTCTATCATGAGCAAACCGAGCCGCTCAAAGAGTATTATGCTCAAAGCGGAAAATTGAAGATCGTCGAAGGTCAGGAAGAGGTTAAAGACACCTCCGCTCTGACACTGGCGGCTCTTGAGGATTGATTTCATGATTTGTGTGAAAAGCAGTCGCGAACTTTCGGCGATGAAGGATGCCTGTCGTATTTCGGCGCAGGCGCTACAGTTGGCAGGCGAGCTTGTCAAACCGGGCGTTACGACCGGTGAGATTGACCGTGAGCTTCGTCGCTTCATCGAGAAAGCGGGTGCAAAACCCTCCTTCCTCGGTTACGGCGGATTTCCCGCTTCTGCCTGCATTTCGGTAAACGAAACGGTTATCCACGGCATACCCGGTACGTATGTGATCCGCGAAGGCGACATCGTCAGCGTGGATGTGGGAGCGTACTACAACGGTTACCACGGCGATAACGCCGCCACCTTCGCAGCAGGAGCGATCGCTCCCGAAGCGCAAGCGTTGCTGGACGCCACTCGCGAAAGCCTCTATGAGGGCATTCGTGCGGCAATCCCCGGCAATCGTGTGGGCGACATCGGTGCCGCGGTGCAACGGTATGTCGAGGCGCGTGGTTACTCGGTTGTACGACAATACGTCGGCCACGGAGTAGGCACGAACCTACACGAAGACC
>JAZTZV010000061.1:0-3812 GCA_045637645.1 Acutalibacteraceae bacterium
CTTGGCTCCCCTTGTCAGGGGAGCTGGCACGGCAAAGCCGTGACTGAGGGGTAGTTTTCTCTCCCTCCGTCTTTCGGCTACGCCGAAATCCACCCGCTACGGCGGCGGTCCCCTCTGTCACCTACGGTGACATCTCCCCACCCATGTGGGGAGTCACCCTCGTCAGAGGGAGGCAAGGTGTTGCGTCCGTTTTGTGCAACTTCTCTTAACGCGACAGCACCGTTTCAAACAAAAAACCGCACCCGATCGGGTGCGGTTTTCTCTTTTTATTCCAGCAATTTCATCACTTCGCGGATGTAAAACTCCACCGCAAAGCGTTCGTCGAGAAGTGCTTCGTGTTCCTCAAGAACCTCGTCCTCGTAGCCCTCGGGATCGCCGTATTCCGCTTCGAAATCCTCGATCGCGTCGACCACGTCGTCGAGATCGTTTTGCATATCCTCGAGTTCCTCCTCGAGTTCCTCAAGGCTCATCGCGCGGTAGGATGCGTCGAAGATCACCTCAAGCTCCTCGCCGTCGCGGCGCGTGCGATGCGCGGACACAACGTTGTTGTTTTGGAAATCCACTTCGATGATATCCGCCATGTTACACACCCTCCGTTAAGCTGACGTAGTTGGGGTTTTCGTAAATCTCGATGTAGCCGTTCTCACGGTACAGCACAAAGCCGCGATCGGTCAACTCATGAATATCGCCGTCGCCTTTCTTGGCGACATAATAGCGAATCGACTTCGCTTTTTCGTCGTCGTGCGGATCGAGCACCAACAGCGGATAATCCGACATGACGGGCATGACGTTGCCCTCAACACCGATGTTGACATCTTTTTCGAGCGTGTCGTGAATGAACGCGATGCTCTGATGGAAGGTCGCCGCGTTGCCTAAATAGCCGTTGATATAACTCGTGTTGCGTGCGATCACACGCGGCACCGTCAACGACGTACACAGCATCACCGCCGCAACCAAGAGCGCGTTGCGTCGTTTGCGTCGCATGCCGCAAAGTGCCACGAACGTACACACAAGGACAAGTGCCGCCGTGCCGTAGTTATACTGAAAATCGATGTCGTATTGATACGGCCAGTTGGTCATCAAATTGATGAGCAGCATCGGCGCAATCAAGGTGAGTGCCGCGATCTTCTTTTGCACGAACGGCGCAAAGAACACAGGCAGGAAGATCCACAGCAGGAATTCGATTTTGCGCAACTGTTCTTCGGGTTCTTTGAGCACAAAAATCTGTCGGAGCGTATAACCGAAATCCAACAGCGTGATCTTCACGATGCTGCCGACTCCCGCTTCGCCGCCAAGCTCAAAATTCGAGTAACGATAGCCGAACTCCATGCCTTCGCCCGCACCGCACACTTGGATCATGTACAACGCAAACGCGAAATAGGCAAACGCAAGCGCGATGGTGAACAAGCCGTGCTTGATCAGTCGTTCACGGAACAGCATGAACAAGCCGATTCCAATCAAATAGATCGCCGCATCTTCCTTCACCGTGCAGATGAGTAAGCCGCACAGGTAAAACGGGATCCACTTGCGCTTGAGCATGAAATAGATCGTAAACAAAATGCAAACCGCGAGGAATTTGTTCTCGTGGAAATCGAAATGCAGTCCGAACGAGATCGCGGGATACAACAAATACAGCGCGCTTGCCAGCACCGATTGCTTGGGAGTAAAGCCGAGTTGCTTGACAATGCCGTACACCGCGAACACACCGAGTCCGACAAACAGCGTTTGCATCACGCACAGATACGCGGGTGTCGAGAACAGCATGTAGCCGGGGAGTAAGACATAGAAGAACGGCGAGAAATGCACCGCAAAGTGCGACAGCAACGTGCCGCGTTCCACGGTCGTGTACGGCAAGCCCGTCTCCTTCATGTAGGCAAACATCTGAGCAAAAATGCCGAAATCAAACGTGTCGTAGGTGAACGAATAGAAACGGCACACACCCATCAGCGACATGTACCCGACGAACACCAAAAACATCACCGCCACCACCGAGCGTCCGGCAATGTGGTTGAATTTCAACTTCCAAAACGGCGTGTCAAATCGACGGAAGATCCACGTGCAGGTCAAGAAGATGATGACCGCCGCGCCGATGCCGATCCACACATTGCGGTCGCCGCCTTTTTGCAGATTCATGCAAAAATACGTCACCGATATCACAAGCGCGATCGGGATCACGCGCCGTGCCTTGATCAGCGCCGACAGCGCGAACAACAGCGTTCCCATCACCAAGATCGCGCCGAAAAAGACGGGCAAATTGATGCGCTCCACATACGTAAGCTCCGTGTAGCTGATCGGCGCAAATTTCATAAACATCGCGCTGACCATAAAAAACGCCGCGATGTACGATGCCAAAATGTACGGGATGTAAAACGGATTTTTCGGATCGGCAAGTGCCTTCATGTTGCGACGGTGAAACCCTTTGACCCATGTCCATCCCGTTTTCACATAGCCGAAAACGTCTTTCAATGCATCCGCAACATCTTTCAAAAACTGTTCCACAAGTCACTCTCCTTTGCCGTCCTTGCGATTGGTTTCGCGCACGATGAATTTCGGGCGACCTTTGGTTTCCGAATAAATACGGGCGATGTACTGCCCGAGCACACCCACGCAAAACAGCTGAATGCCGCCGATGAACGTGATGATGCACGCGGTCGATGCCCAACCGACGGTGTCATCGGGCATGAAGAAGCGGCGCACAAAAATGAAGATCGTCGCCGCGATCGCAATCGCGCAAAACAGCAACCCCGCCCACGACGAAATGTTGAGCGGTACCGTCGAGAAATTGATGATGCCGTCGAGCGAATATTTAAACAGCTTCCAGAACGACCATTTGGTTTGACCCGCGGCGCGTTCCACGTTTTCGTAAGGCATCCACTTGGTCTTGAAACCGACCCAGCCGAAAATACCTTTGGAGAAGCGGTTGTATTCACCCATATCCACAATGGCATCCACCATTTTGCGGCACATCATGCGATAATCCCGCGCACCGTCTTTGATGTCGGCGTCGGAGATTTTGTTGATGATTTTATAAAACATTCTGGCGAACAACGAACGGATGGGCGGCTCGCCCTTGCGCGTCTCGCGGCAGGTCGCCACCGAGTCGTAGCCTTCGTTTTTCACCGCATTGTACATGTCGGGAAGCAAGGACGGCGGGTCTTGCAAATCCGCGTCCATGATCACGCAATAGTCGCCCTTGGCATGGCAAAGACCTGCATAAATACCCGCTTCTTTGCCGAAGTTGCGCGAGAAGGAATAATAGGACACACGGTCGTCCTTTTGCGCCAATTCACGCATGATCAACACCGTGTTGTCCTTCGAGCCGTCGTCGACAAGCACAAATTCAAAGTCGGCGTCGATTTGCTCGATCCATTTGCACGCTTCTTCGTAAAACAGCGGCAACACTTCCTGCTCGTTGTAGCAGGGAACGATAATGGAAATGAGGTCTTTTGCCATGGTGTCACTTCCTTTGCTTCAAAATTTCCTGAGGGATTTATCTTCAGTATATATATTGTCAAGTGTTTTGGGGTGCGGAACGGCTTCCTTTGAAGGATGCGTAGGGGACGGGTTTCCCGTCCCGCGGGATCAGGCAGAATTTGCGGTAGACGCGTAGGGAACGGATTGATCCGTTTTGTTTAAGCAACCCGCCCTCTCCGTCAAAACCTGCGGTTTTGCCACCTCTCCCAAGGGGAGAGGCAAGAGGTTTGTTCGCTACCGCAAGTTTGCGGCATCCTTTTGCCTCCCTTGCCTAAAGGGAGGGGGACGGCGCGTATGCGCGGTGGAGGGATTTGTGGCGCACCGCGCGACACCTCTTG
>JAZTZV010000062.1:0-21167 GCA_045637645.1 Acutalibacteraceae bacterium
GTACGGATTTTCAAAAAATGATTGGCGACAGCGACAAGCACACCTTTGAAGGTGTGCTTGTCTACCAGCTTGATCGCTTTGCACGAAACCGTTACGACAGTGCGATTTACAAAGCGAAACTGAAGAAACACGGCGTCCGCGTGTTGTCTGCCAAAGAAAACATCACCGATGACGCTTCGGGTATTCTGATCGAAGGCGTTTTGGAAAGTATGGCGGAATATTATTCGGTGGAGCTGGCGCAGAAGATCCATCGAGGTATGTCGCTGAATGCAGAAAAATGCTTATCCAACGGTAGCAATCCCGGACTCGGATATAAAGTGAATAAAGATCGCACCTTTTCGGTCGACGAGGAAGAAGCGGCGGTTGTTCGTGAAATATACGAGCGGTATGCACGCGGCGAAACGAAAGCGGAAATTGTCAAGGATTTACAACGACGACGGATCAAAACGTCCCTCGGCAACGAATTCACTTATAACAGTCTCAGCCGTCTTTTGAAAAACAAACGCTATATCGGCATGTATTTATACAAAGGAAAGGAAACACCCGGCGGCATGCCGCGCATATTAGACGATGACTTGTTTTACCGGGCGCAAGCGCTTATGAATAAAAACCGATCAGCTCCCGCTCGTACAAGGGGCGAAAACGAGTATCTCTTAACAACAAAACTGTTCTGCGGTCATTGCAAAGATATGATGGTCGGTTATGGTGGGACAAGCAAATCCGGCAAGCCGTACCATTATTATATGTGCAAAGCTGCCCGCAGAAAGAGATGCGACAAGAAGGTTGTCAGCAAACAATTTATCGAAGACCGTGTTATTCACGAGTGCTTGAAACTATTGACCGACGAAAATATGTGCTATATTGCCCAACGGGTTGCAGAGGAATGTAATAAGAGCACCGACACTCTTGCGGTACGTGAACTGAAAAAGGCCATCAAACAAGTGGATGTCGCGATCGAAAACCTTTGGAAAGGTATTGAACAAGGACAAGCGGTGGAGATGCTTACCGATCGATTGCATCAACGCCAAGCAGAAAAAGAAGAATTGGAAGCACAACTTGCCGTTGAAAACAACAAACGCATTCACCTGTCCGAAGCACAGATTTTGGCATTCCTTGACTATATTTGTGAGATACCGCTGGATGACTTTCATAAGCGAAGAGCAATCATCAACATCTTTGTTCACTCCGTGTATTTGTACGATGATCATTTCACGGTGGTCATCAATGCCAGCAAAAAGCCGTTGAGTGTGGATCACATCCCTCTTGAGGATATTGAAGAAGCCTTTGAAGTCGATCATGCCCAAGTGGAGCCGTGTTCGTCCATGTCGACGCGCGTTCCACCAGAAAAGAACCCACATTTGTCTACGACAAGTGTGGGTTCTTTTCAATGAAATAAATCCCTTGCGGGATTTATGAAATAACGCTTCGCGTTATGAAATAGCTGTCGCTATGAAATACGCTGCGGCGTATAAGGGGTTTATTTTATTTCACATTTTGCCGCCAAGGCAAAATATTTCATAATCCAAAGGATTATTTCATATTGCGTAGCAATATTTCATTAAATATGCTATAATATTTGTAGAGGTGAGGATTATGAAAGAAAATAAACTTGTCGGCTTATCTATGGATTTTGCCATTAAGATAATCAAACTCTGCGAAACGATCAAAGGGCATTATTCTCTTGTCAATCAATTGGAGCGTTCTGCAACCTCCATTGGCGCAAACATTCACGAAGCAAATTATGCTCATGGTAAACCTGATTTTATTGCCAAGTTGCAAATCGCCTTAAAAGAATGTTACGAAACAGAATACTGGCTGGAACTGTTTGTGAAATCCGATATTCTGAATAGAGAAACGGCGGTTGATCTTTATAATCAATGCGGTACGATTCGCCGCATCTTAATTGCCTCCATCAATACCGCAAAGGAGAACAATAATGGATAGAACACAAAAAGCAGAGATTGTCAATATGTGTATGGTATATAATAACGATCTTGTTTTGGTTCAGGATAAAACCGATGACGATTATAAAGGACTTTGTTTTCCGGGTGGTCATGTTGAAATAGGCGAATCTCTTGTTGATGCAGTGATAAGAGAAGTCTTTGAAGAAACAGGGCTTACTATTGTTAGTCCAAGAATATGCGGAACAAAAGACTGGGTCAATGACGATGGCTCTCGTTATTTGACGTTATTCTATAAAACCGATAAATTCAGCGGAGAAATACGCTCATCTGAAGAAGGTAATGTGTTTTGGATGTCTCTTGGCGACTTGTTGTCGATGGGCGATCGGCTTTCTTTGGATATGCTGGATATGATTAAAGTCTTTATGGACGATGATTTAAGTGAATTCTTTTATTATAAAGAAAATGAGAAGTGGTACTACAAGCTAAAATAACAATACTACTTTTACTTACTTTTACCTCAATTCTGCTCCGTTTGGTTACTCTTAGGCAAAAAAGAACCCACATTTGTCTACGACAAGTGTGGGTTCTTTTTTGCTAAATCCATCCTTTCGTCCGGAATAAATCCACCTGCGGTGGATGTAATCACTCCGTGATGAAATCCGACTTCGTCGGGCGAAAAGGACGGATTTCATTTCATCTGCGGAGCAGATTTCATCCGAACTTCGTTCGGATTTCATCGTGCGGAGCACGATTTCATTGAAACATACAATTATATATGATATAATTTATTTGAATAAGAATTTGGCGAAGAGGTGGGTTGAAAATGATTTGTTGGAAAGTATTTCACAAATACAAACTTATAGACCACATTGAGCGTAAGGATATTGGAATATACAGTTCCTTAGAAAATGCAGAGAAAGCAGTCGCAACACTAAAAGACAAAAACGGTTTCAAGGATACTGTTGACGGTTTTAGAATAACGAAAGTGTTCACTTTATTTAAGCCTCGCCTTTTAGATAACACATATTGGATTGACGGGTTTGACACATACACATACTGATGTAATCAGTTCAACAAATTCCAATTTGACGAATATAAATCCTTTTACCCTGCACAAATCCGTTTTATCAACAACTTTCTCGCTTCTTCCGCAAACTCACGAAACCGTGGATTGTAGGCATTATTGAGCATTTCACGAGTAACTGTGTTGAAAACCGATGGAGGTTCGCCTCCACCACGAAAAAGGCACTTGCGAAAGCAAGTGCCTTTTTCAGCTAAAGCCGTCCTTGCGGACGGGTGAAATCATCTTCGATATGATATCGCACTGTCGTGCGATGATATATGCCTTCGGCATATGAAGGAACGGATATTATATCATATTTGCAAAGCAAATATATCGCACAAGCGATATATCATTGAATAATTCATAGTTTTGTGATATAATCAGTTAGACAAACTTGAATTTGACGGAGGTTATTGAAATGAAAAAATATGAATATAAATTTGTGGAAATCCAAAGAGAAACTGGTCTCAAAGTTAAAACGGGTGATACATTTGAGAAATGCAAACAAGTAATCTCAGAGGAAGCTGAACAGGGCTGGAAGTTAGTACAAGTTGTAACCCCATTTAACGAAAAGACAGGAGTATACAAACCTTACTGTTATCAAATTATTTTTGAAAGAGAAGTATAAATTCCAATTTGTCAAATAGTTGTACTGGCGCGCAAGCGCCCTAAGGCTCCCCTTGTCAGGCGAGCTGGCAAAAATCTTTGCTTTTTGACTGAGGGGGAGTAATCTCTCCCTCCGTCTTCGCCTTGTGGCGAATGTCCACCGCCCTCGTCAGAGGGAGGCTTTGGTGCGGTGCAAAACTGTTAGCCAAATTCCAATTTGTCTAACTCCTTTTACGAGGGTTGCATTAGGGTTGCAGTTCCAATGCAACCATACGAAACCGTATCGTTATTAGCAACTGTTACCAAATAAGATCGATCATCTTGATACGAAAAGTATCTGAATGGTCGGTCTGTTATTTTGCTATTTTTACGATACTATGATATAATCAGTTAGACAAACTTGAATTTGGCGAAGAGGAATAGTGTATGAGTTTATTCAGTATATTTCGAAAACAGGAAAATCAAAGTCAGCCTCTTACAGCAGTTAGAGTTGGTGATTGGGTTACTCAGTATAGTGCCGGTTATTGGAAAGTAGTCAATATTTTCCCTAAATACGCAGATGAAGACCACAACTCTGATGGCAAGTCGTGGAAAAAAGGAGACCGTCTTGGCGATTGGGTAATATTGAAAAAGGGTTTTACACCCAAAATGAAACCCAGTAATGCTTGCGAATTTGTTGATGCACAATGGTGCAAACCTGTAGCCAATGACATTAAACAATCCATCGAAGCAACATTTGCAGAAAACCCAAAGGCTAAGGCAAAATTCGAAAATGCACCGAATATGCCGAAACCTTCTGTTGCAAGTGCTTGGATGGCACTTACAGACGAACAAGCAGAGTCATTCTCGGAGTGTGTCAAGAACCTGCCTGACCGATTTACTGCAGAACAATTTTGGACCCGGTCTGCAAGTTATCGGCAATATCTGGTTGACCCTTCCAAAGCTACGCACATTCTGTATTTGTTCAGTTATTTGTGGGAAATTGATGAACAGTTTGAACCGCTTCATTTCAGTCCAGAACTAAAGAAATTGTAACAAACTGTTAGCCAAATTCCAATTTATCTAACTCCTTTTACGAGGGTTACATTAGGGTTGCAGTTCCAATGTAACCATACGAAACCGTATCATTATTAGCAACTGTTACCAAAATCGACAAGTTTCGAAAGGAGCTTGTCGATTTTACTTTTCACTCTTCACTTTCGAAACTTGTCGATTAGGTAATATGTAATCGTAAATAGTGAAGACGTGCTACCTCAATCCCACATACACCTCACCCCGCCGCAACCGCGTGTTGCTTGTTTCTCGGCGGCATTTGCGTTATACTGGTAACGAGGTGATGCCGATATGGAAACAAAAGCAGTGATTTTGGAACTCCGCACAAAAAACGGTCTTTCTCAAGATGAACTCGCCGAAAAGGTGTTTGTCACGCGCCAAGCCGTCAGTCGTTGGGAGAACGGCGAAACGGTTCCGAACGTTGAAACGCTCAAGCGTCTTTCCAAACTGTTTGACGTGTCGATCAACACCCTTCTCGGGTCTCCGCGAGAACTCGTATGCGAGTGTTGCGGCATGCCGCTCAACGACAGCGCGATCGGTCGCGAAAAGAACGGAGAATTCAACGAGAACTATTGCGGATGGTGTTACGCCGACGGCGATTTCACCATGGATTTTTGGAAACAATACGCCGCCATCGGCGGCAAGGAAAAGTTCGAGGAATTCAAGGCACAGATCCTCCGCGAAATCAACACTCGTCTTTATATCGAGGGGTTGCCCAAAGTGGAGCATTTGAACGTCCTGCCGGGGCATTTTGTGAACCTTGAGTACCGATTGCCGAACGGACAAGTTGTGAAATTCCTTGACGACAACGCCACGTATCTCGGCAATCAACTGGAGTGTGAATTCGGAGGCGACCGTTGCTTCGGCATTGTGGCAAACATGGATTTTCTGCTTGTGTGTTCATACGAAGAAAACGGCGAAAACCCCGAACTTATTGTGTATAAAAAGCGATGATAAGACGCATTGAAAATGCAAGCGACATATGCTATACTATTTTCAACAAAGGAGCGTGATCGATATGAAAAAGCGACTCACCTTCCTGTTGACCATGATTTGTATCCTCGGCTTATGCGGTTGTTCGCCGAAGCAAGCGGTTCAACCAAGCGGCAACAAACTGACTCTTGACAAGGTTGTCGAATTGTCCGCCAAAGGCGAGGCTCTGTCTTGGAGCGATTTTGAGTCGTACGAAAGCGTTGACACCGGTTCGGGACTTTACATATTGACCTACGACATTGACGACATGTTTACATTGTATATCGGCGGCGGCTCTCTCGACGAACCCCCGATGTATATGTGTCTTATGTCCAAAAAAAATCCCGACAGTATCATCGACATTCGAAGCGGTGATGTGCAAGCGTTTATTGAGATGGTCAAGATAACCGACTCCGCAATATTGAGGTGATTTTCTATGGTGTTGTATGCCGTTATCCTGTTGCTGATGTCGATACTTTTCGGCGGAATCAGTCTCAGCATCTATCGCGGAAAAACCGACTTGATCCACAGCTATCACCAAGCCAACGCCACCGACAAAGCCGCCTACGGCAAAGCGTTCGGGAAAGCGATGTTTGTGGTGACGGCGACGTTGTTTTTGAGTGGCGTTGTGAGTCTGTTCGGCGAGTCGGCCATCGTCGCAATGATCGCGGTCGGCGTGCTGATCGTCGGGTTACTCATCGGCATTGTTTGCATCATCGCGGTGCAAATCAAACACAACCACGGTCTGTTTTGAGGCACTTGCGTTTGCGAGTGCCTTTTTCATTTACCGCATACGTCGTCAAATCAACCGAAGAATGCCAAAGCCGCGATTTTTCGGTCGACGCTTGCTATACTGCATACAGAATCCGTTTCGGAAAGGAATGAGACCGATGTATGCCATTCAAACAACCGCGCTGACCAAACGCTATCGTGACGTCACCGCCGTCGACAACTTGAATTTACAGGTAAAGCAAGGTGAGTTACTGTCGTTGCTCGGCGTCAACGGCGCAGGAAAAACCACCACCGTCAGCATGCTGTCCTGCCTCTCCGCCCCGACAAGCGGCGACGCATTTTTGCACGGACACAGCATCCGCACCGAACCGTCCGCTGTCAAAAAGTTGATCGGCGTGTCGCCGCAGGAAACCGCCGTCGCCGCAGGATTGACGGTGTTTGAAAATCTCGATTTGATGTGCGGTATTCACGGGTTGACGCGCGAGGATACGCACGCAACAATCACCGCGCTTTCCGAAAGGCTCGGACTCAACACCGTGCTGAAGAAAAAAGCGGGCAAGCTGTCGGGCGGATGGCAACGCCGCTTAAGCATTGCCATGGCACTGATCGGCAAGCCGAAGATCCTCTTTTTGGACGAGCCGACGCTCGGACTCGACGTGTTGGCGCGACGCGAATTGTGGGAGCTCATCCGCTCGCTGAAACAGGATGCCACGATCGTGATGACGACGCATTACATGGAAGAAGCTCAAGCACTTTCCGACCGCATCGCCATCATGAAGGAAGGACGTCTTCTCCTTTGCGACACCGCGCAAGCCATCCAAAAAGCGGCGAACACCGACGATTTCGAACAAGCCTTTGTCACGATCGTGAAGGAGGCGATATCATGAGACTGTTGACATTTGCCAAGCGAAACACAAAAGAGCTTCTGCGCGATCCGCTTAATTTATGTTTCGGTCTCGGCTTCCCCCTCGTTTTGATTGGTTTGCTCAGCGCGATCCAAGCCAACATCCCCACACCGTTGTTCGAGATTGAGCGATTGGCCCCCGGCGTGACGGTGTTCGGACTGGCGTTTATGACGCTGTTTTCCGCGACGATCATCGCCAAGGATCGCAGAAGTTCCCTGCTTCGACGGCTGTACACCACACCGATGACGCCCGCCGATTTCATTCTCGGCTACACCCTGCCGATGATTCCGCTGTCCGTCGCACAAAGCGTCGTTTGCTACATCGCGGCGGTGGTGCTCGGCTTGGAAATCACGGTCAACATCGCGCTTGCGACGTTGCTCATCATCCCCGTTTCGATTCTCTACATTGCGCTCGGACTGTTATGCGGCAGTGTGTTTAACGACAAGCAGGTCGGCGGTATTTGCGGCGCGTTGCTGACAAATTTGTCGGCGTGGTTGTCGGGGATTTGGTTCGATTTGGAGCTCGTCGGCACGACGTTTCGCGACATCGCCTATGCGTTGCCGTTCGTGCACGCGGTGGAACTTGAACGCGCGGCGATCACGGGAAATTTCAGCGAAGTGCTTTCGCATCTGCTGTGGGTGCTCGGCTACGCGGTCGTGTTGACGGCATTGGCGATTTGGATGTTCCTGCGTCAAATGAAAAACCAATAAACAAAAAAAGAGAGCATTTGCTCTCTTTTTTTGTTTATATACGAATCGTGTTTCCGCCGAGTTGCAAAATATAATCCTCTTTGCAGGTGAGGAAAATCACTTGGTGGCGTTTGGCACATTCCTTGATCAATTCGCACGACTGCGCGGTACGCTCCGCATCCATGTCGGTGAACGGATCGTCAAACACGATCACACCACCGCCGTCGGGGAACAGATGATCGAGCGTTGCCAAACGAAACGCCAGCGACACGGTTTCCTTCGTGCCTTCGGACAGCTTACCGTAATCGAGCGTACGCCCGTCGCTGTAAATCGTCATTTGCAGTTTATCCGCCAACGGGAATTCGGACGCGACCTTGCCGCCCGAAATCACACCGAGATAGTGTGCGAAACGGTCGGCGATATCTTGCATCGGGTTGTCGCGAAGCTGTTCCTTTTGCGTTTTGAACACCTGCGCAATGTGTTGCCAATGATGAAGCAGGGAGCGTTGTTCTTCGAACACGCGACGCGCCTGCGCAACATCCTCGACGGGATCGCCGACGATCGTCTCTTGATAGGTATCTCGCTTACTCGCGGCGGCGGTTTTGGCGGTCAGTGCCGCTTCGCGACGCTGTGCCCATTCGTCCCGCTCACGTTGCAGATATGCCAGCTGCGCTTCGGGATCGGTCACACCGCGATATTCGGCGGGAACTTCCTCATCCGACGCAAGTGACTCGGTCGCTTTTTTCCATTCGACTTCTAAATCGAACGCGCGCACTTTCAATTCGTTGATACTGCCGTATTCGGCGGCATACCCCTGTACGATCGTTTCGGCGGCGGTGACAAATCGCGCCGCATCGCCGTCGCCGCAGAGCAAGAGAATATCGCGCTCGATATCCGCTTTTTCGCGGATCGTTTCGGGCAACTCCGCCGCCAGTTGCTTCAACATCTCAAATGTCGTTGCGCCGAGCATCGCCGTCAGGCGCGTCGATACGGCATCGAGCTTCATTTGCAACTGGGCGTACGTTTTTGCAAGCGCCTCCAACTCTTCCACGGTCGACACGCCGTACGTTTTGAGCACCGCGGCGGAATCTTGTCGCGCGAGGGCGAGCCGCGCTTGCACATCCGCCGCATCCACATTGGCGGGTGCCAGTTGCATCTCCATCACACCGGGGATCGCGATCGTCACCGCTTCGGTGATTGCCGCCGTGCCGTCGGAGATGTCGATCGTTTCGCCCGTGCGCAACGAGGTCACGCACACTTCATGATCGCCGAGCATACGAATCGCGGCGGTCAGGTTCATGCCGCACAGCGCATTTTCAAGCATCACTTCTTCGTGGCGCGCCGCCTTCACCTGCGCGATTTCTTGTGCGGACGGGCACGGCTGTTGCTCCAGTCGACTTGCAAGCGCATCACGCTCGTCCGCGATCTGCTTAGCGGCAGTATAAGCATCCGACACCGCACGGTTGGTTTTTTCCTCTTGCAACGCGCGGGCGCGGTCGAGTTTTTGTGTCAGCGTCGGCCACGCATTCAACACCTCGTCAAGCTTCGCGCGTTCGGCTTGCAAACGCTTGACGGTGTTTTGACGCTCGGTTTGCACCGCCAAGCGTCCCGCAAAGCTTTGGAATCGCGCGAACGCTTCCTGCGCCTCGCGTGCGGCGGCATCCTGCTGCATATACACCGCGGCGGCGCGATCCGCCTCGTGTTCCAATCGCGAGATCTCATCCAGCACCGTTTGCGCATCCTCAAGCGCATAATACGCCTTCAAAATGTCGCCCAAACCGTTCGCCCAACGTCCCGCTTTTCGCACGGGCATCTCGCGTTCGTCATCCCAATGCTTGCCCGCGATCTCGTCGATCTTCGCCGCAATTGCTTGCTCGACCGCTTCGACGGCCACGCCGTCGCTTTGTGCGAACGCGCGCGACACCGCTTGCGCCAGTTCTTGCTTCGCATCGGTTTTGTTGGACGCATCCAACAACGCCTGCAGCGACACATCGGTGTTGCGTTGCGACGAAAACAGCATATCGGCATAGACCCCTTCGCCGTAGAGCAACGCCTCTTTGAGCACGGTGTCGATCGTTTTCGGGTCACGGATCACACCGTCGGGGGTGGACAGCATGCACCGCGCGTCAGCGCCCCATTCTTTCGACAGCGTGAACACACCGCTCTCGGTTTCGAACGCGATCTTGCCGTCGGCGAAATCACCCGTGACGGTGCCGCCTTTTTTCGCGCTCGGAAAATACAAATCAAAAAAATCTTTATCACTTCGGCGATCCAGTCGCGCATTTTGGAACAACGTGCGGGAAATCAAATTCACAAGCGTGCTTTTGCCGCTTTCGTTTTTGCCGAACACCACGTTGATGCCGTCATCGAAGGAGACCGCGCGATCGCGCACGCCCGCAAATTGCGTGCAGGACACTTGCTTGATTGTCATCTCACTTGCCCTCCTTCAGCGAACGGAGTAATTCATACACAAGCTGTGCTTCCTTAGGCTCTTCGAGCAAGGCATTGAGCAACCCCGCCGAAAACGAGGTTTCGGGAAATTCCGCGTCGATGAGTTCTTTCGAAATTTGACGACTCAAATCATAATCGCGGTAGGTACCTTCCGTAAAGCGCGCAAGCGCGTTCTCAAGCACTGTCGCCCGCTCGTCATATTCCGTCGCACAAACCGCACCCGACAGTACGAGTTCCACCACACTGTCGTCTCCGAGCGGCGCAAGCTCGCGATCGAGGATCGCTTGCATGTCGCCCGCCGTAAGCGTGATATGCTTGCGGTAAAATCGCACCGTACCCGTCTTGACTTTTTTGGCGCGCACGGTTTTGTCGTCGTCGATCTCCACCACGCCGCACAAGCCTTCGGTGTTGCACGCCACATCGGTTTGCACGTGCGTGCCGATGTTGACGATCGGTTCGCACACCGTCAGCTCCTCGCGCAAATCACGCGGGAACGGCACATGGGTGTGCCCGATCAGCCACACATCCACGGGAATCGCCGAAAGCTCGTCGCGCTTCATCAAAAAATATTGTCCTTCGTTGTCGATGGTTTCGCCCTCAATCGCGCCGTGTGCGACACCGACGCGAATCGTGCCGTCGCGTTCGAGTTCCAGTTCTTTGATCCAACCGAGGTTGTTCTCGCCGGGTGCCGAGTGAAGCGACGTGCAAAGTGCGGGATACAGCACAACGTCTTCGCCGTTCACCTCAAGCGGATAGGGACGATATTCATTCATCAGCATCACGTTGTCATACTGCGGTAAGAGCTCATGAACCCATTGCCACAGCTTCAAGTCCTTGTCGTAATAATCGTGGTTGCCGGGCAAAATCACCACCGTGCCGCGAAACGCCGTCAGCTTATCAAACAACGCTTTGATATCGCGTTTGGGAACACTGTATGTATTTTCAAACAAATCGCCCGTGATGACAAACAACGCGCAGTCCTCGCGGTTGGCGGCATCCACCATGCCGTCGAACGCCGATAAACGCGCCGCGGCAAGCGTCGCCGCTTGTTCGTGACCGGCGTATTTCAAGGCGATGTGATTGTCGCCCGTAACAAAAATCCTGACCATAGCTGCTTCCTCATTTCCGAAATCGGTGCATGATATACTGCCATCAGCATATCATATTTTAAAAGAAAAAGAAAGCCGATTTTTCTTAAAGGCGCGCGAAACTTTCGTTTCAGTTTAGAATTCTTTGATATCATGCAGGCATTATAGTCGAAAAAGTACGAATTTTCACGAATTCGATTCATGAGGAGAACCAAACATGAACACCATTTCCCACACGATTGACGGCGCTTGTCTGGCGCGCATGTTGACGGGCGGCGCGGCAAAACTGGCCACTCACGTCGATGAGCTCAATGCGCTCAACGTCTTCCCCGTCGCCGACGGCGACACCGGCACCAACATGCTTAAAACCATGGAAGGCGGCTTGACGGCACTGTCGTCCGAACCGACCGTCGGCGAAACGGCGGCGCGTTTTGCGCGCGGCGTGTTGCTCGGCGCCAGAGGCAACTCAGGTGTCATTTTGTCGCAAATTTTCGCGGGCATTCAAGAAGGACTCGCCGACTGTGAAACCGCCGATGCGGCGGCACTCGCCAAGGCGTTTCAAAACGGCATCACCCGCTCCTACGCGGCGGTGCAAAACCCGACCGAAGGCACGATTTTGACCGTGTTCCGCGAAAGTGCGGAATACGCGGCGGCACACATCGACGCCGACGCGAGCGTCGAAGACTTTTTGCATTTGCACATCGAAGAAGCGCACCGCTCGCTCGCGCTGACCAAAGAGCGTCTTGCCGTACTCGCACAAGCGAACGTCATCGATTCGGGTGCCGCGGGTTATGTATACATCGCAGAGGGTATGTACGAAGCGCTCAGCGGCAAGGAGATCACCTACACCGTGTCGGTCGACAACGCCCCTGCCGCCGACATCGACCGCTTCACGCGCGACAGCGTGCTGGAATTCGGCTATTGCACCGAATTTCTCCTGCGCCTGACGACCGCGAAGGTCGATCCCGATACATTTGATATTCAAACCGTGCTGTCGCTCCTCACCGAACTCGGCGGCGAAAGCATCGTGGCATACAAGCAAGACGACATCGTGAAGGTGCATGTACACACCTTCACCCCCGGTGAGATTTTGGCGCGCGTGCAAGCGTTCGGCGAATTTTTGACCGTCAAAGTGGAAAACATGTCACTCGGACATTCCGACACCCCCGCGCCCGAACCGCAAAGCAAGCGCCCGTTCTCGGTGGTTGCTGTAGCAACGGGTGAAGGTCTTGTGTCGCTCTTCTCCGAAATGGGCACGGATCAAATCGTCAGCGGCGGACAAAGCGCGAACCCTTCGATCGAGGAATTCCTCGCGGCATTCCGTGCCTGCACCGCCGACACGATCTTCGTCCTTCCCAACAACAAAAACATCGTGCTCGCCGCCAAACAAGCGGCGGCACTGTACGAAGACGCGGCAGTGCATGTCATCGAAACCAAATCGCTCATGCAAGGGTACAGCGCGCTGTCCGTCCTCACCCCCGGCATCACCGACATTGACGCGCTCATCGCAGGTGCCCAGCGCGCCGCACAAAGTGTCGCCGACGGTGAGATCACCAAAGCGGTGCGTGATGCTGTCATCGACGGCATGACCATTCACGAGGGCGACTACATGGCGCTCGCGAGCGGTACCGTCGCCGCCGTCACCGACACCGCCGAGGACGCGGTTCTCCGTTTCCTTGAGACCGCTGACACCGATTTTTGCGAGATCATTACCCTCATCTGCGGTCGCGATGTCAGCGACGACACCCGCGCCCAACTGACCGAAACGATCAAGGAACAGTACGAAGACTGCGACGTGATCGTGTACGAAGGCGGTCAAGACATTTACGACTATTATATTGGAGTGGAATAACATGAACACCTTCACCGTTGTAATCGATACCAAGGGCGGCGACAACGGCGCCGCTGTTATGGTCAAGGGTGCCGCGGCGGCACTCGCCAAATTTCCGCAACTGCGCGTGATGCTGGTCGGCAACGAAGCCGAGCTTCGCGCCGACTGCGCGACGTACGACGTGCCGATGGATCGCGTGGAGATCCTCGACGCTCCCGGTGAGATCACCAATTACGACAACCCCGCCGAAGCGTTGTTCCAAAAAACCGATTCGTCCATGCTGACGGCGCTTGCGACGCTTGCAAAGCGCGACGACTTGTTGGGCATGCTCTCGGCAGGCAACACGGGCATTTTGCTCGCCGCATCGATGCGCTATCTGTCGCGCAAAGACCGCGTGCGCCCCGCGCTTGCCGCGGTGCTTCCCGCACAAAACGGTACGTTTACCTGCCTTGTGGACACGGGCGCAACCATCGATTGCAACCCCGCGATGCTTCATCATTTCGCGCGTCTCGGCTCGGACTTTATGCGCGATATGTACGGCATCGAATCGCCGAAAATCGGCTTGCTTTCCAACGGTGCCGAATCCTCCAAAGGCAACAAACTCGTCAAAGAAACCTATCCGCTTTTGGACGCGGACGAAAGTTTGAACTTTGTCGGCAACGTCGAGGGCAACACAGCGTTGTCGGGCGTTTGCGACGTGCTCGTTTGCGACGGCTTTGCGGGCAACCAAGTTCTCAAAGTCACCGAAGGCACCGCCACGCGCATCATCACCGACATCATGAAATATGCCCACCGCACCGGCAGCGACGAAATCAAAGCACTTGCCGGACACCTGATGAGTATTTACGACATCGGCGCGCTCGGCGGCGGCAACATTTTGGGCGTCGCGAAACCCATCATCAAATTGCGCGGCAATGCCGGCGACGCCGCCATCGTCAACACCACCGAAATGCTGCTGAACATGGCGCAAAACAAAGCCGTGTTTGACGCTGACCGCAACACCATTTAACAGGAGGGGCACCCTATGTCTAAAATCCGTATTATGTGTACATCCACCGGTTGCATCGAGTATGCGCCCGCGCGTTACCGCGAACTGGATATCGATATTTTGCGCATCCATATCCTGTTTAACGGCAACGACTACAAAGAAGGCCTCGACCTGGATCCGGTGGATTTTTACAACCAACTGGAAACCATTGAAGATCCCAAAAATCATTTGCCCTCTACCGCCATGCCCGACACCGAGGAAATTTGCGGCTATTTTGAAAGCGCGATTGCCAACGGCTACGATGAAGCGATCGTTTTCGCGCTGTCGTCGGCGCTGGGTGGTACATACAACAAAATTTGCTTGCTCGCGAAGGATTACGAAGACCGCTTGAAGATCCACGTGGTGGACACCAAAATCACCTGTTTCGGCGAAGGTCTCTTGGCGATCAAAGCGGCGCAATGGGCGGCAGAAGGCATGCCCAGCGAGCAAATCCTCAAGGAAATTGCCTGGATGATGAAACGCCAAGTATTCATGGGCGTGGACGGCAAGCTCGATTACCTCATTTACAACGGTCGCCTCAAAGGCGGCAAGGCGTTTATGGGACAAATGCTCAACATTTGCCCTGTCGTACATTTCAACAAAGACGGCGAGATCGTGGCGCTTGAAAGCGTGCGCACGCAAAAGAAAGCACTTGCCCGTACCTGCGAATTGTTGAAAGATATTCTCGGCGATCGTGACCCGAAGGATTATCTGCTGTGGCACATTTACACCGGCACCTCGCTCCTCGAAACGCTCAAAACGATCGAGCCGAAATTCGGTATCCAAACCAACCACGAAGCGGTCATCATGTCTCCCGTCAGCGGCTCGCACAACGGCCCGTGGCTGGCGGGCTACGGCGTGGCGTTCCTGCGTCGCGACGATGAACCGTTGGAGGACTGAGATATGGTCACGATCAAAGAAGTGACCACCGCGCGCGACAGACGAGAGTTCATCGAACTCCCGCTTCGCATGTATAAGCATTGCCCGCACTTTGTTCCGCCTCTGTACAGCGACGAAAAGGTGCTTTTGAAAAGCGGCGGCAACAGCGAATATATCGAATCGGTCTTTTTTCTGGCGACCAAAGACGGCAACACCGTCGGTCGTATCCAAGGCTTGATCCAACAACAATACAACCTCACACACAACGCCGCGCAAGCACGCTTCACGCGCTTTGACTGCATCGACGACGTCGAGGTTGCACGCGCGCTGATTGACGCGGTGGAAACTTGGGCCGCCGAAAAGGGCATGACCTCACTTTGCGGCCCGCTCGGCTTCAATGATCTTGACCGCGAGGGATTGCTCGTTGAAGGCTTTGAGGAATTGTCCACATTCGAAGAGCAATACAACTATGCCTATTACGGATCTCTGCTGGAGCAATGCGGCTTGCGAAAGGATGTTGATTGGCTCGAATTCGAACTCACAAAGCCCGAAACTGCCGACCCCATGCTTGCGCGCGTGGCGGCACGTACATTGGAGATCAACAAACTCCATCTCGCCGACAACTCCGTTTCCAAGAAACGCTACATCGAACGCTATCGTGACAGCTTCTTCGATTGTCTCGACGAATGTTACCGCGATTTGTACGGCACCGTGCCGATTACCAAACAAGCACAGGACGAGTTGATCGCACAATTCATGTTGCTCATCAACAAGCGGTTTTTGATCCTCGTCTGCGACGAAACCGAGCGCGTTGTGGCGTTTGGACTTTGTTTCCCGAGCATCGGCAAAGCACTGCAAAAAAGCGGCGGTCGCTTGACCCCGCTCACGTTGCTGAAAATTTTGCGTGCGGTGCATAACCCCGCCTGCATTGATCTCGGTCTGATCGCCGTTCGCCCCGCCTACCAAAACACAGGCGTCAACGCCGTGATTTTGAATTTCCTTTCGGAAGCGTTGCAACGCTCCGACGTACTGCGCTGTGAAACCAATTTGAATTTGGAAACCAACACCGCCGTGCAAAACCAATGGAAGTATTTTCACGCCCGTCAGCACAAGCGTCGACGTGCGTACATCAAATCAATAGGAGAGTGACCCGCTATGCTGGAACAATTGAAAGAAATCCTCGGCAAGATCCTGCCCGATATGGATTTGTCCGAAGTGACCGAAGAGACCAATCTCGCCGATGATCTCGGTTTTGATTCGCTCGCGCTCATCATGCTGGCGATGGAAATCGAAGAGGCGTTCGGCTTCAAATTCAAGAAGCTCGTGAAATTCGAAACGGTCGGCGACGTATGCGACTACCTCGAAAACCGCGTGTAAGACAATCAAAAAGGCTGTTCGCTCAACGCGAACAGCCTTTTATTTTATTCTTTTTGCAGAGTGACCGACGTATCTTGCAACGCCGTTGCCATCACCTCGCGCAAATCGGTGCCGTACACCACACCGTCGGGATACAAATCCGCAAGCGGCACCAGCACAAACGCGCGTTCATGCATACGCGGATGCGGCACGGTCAATTCGTCACTGTCACTCTCGAAGCCTTCGCACAACAGCACATCCACATCCAACACGCGCGGCGCATTTTGAAACGTGCGTACACGCCCGACCGTCGCTTCGATGCCGAGGCACGCGCCGAGCAGTGCGCGCGGTGACAGATCCGTTTCGATTTCCACGACGCTGTTGCAAAAATCGGGTTGATCAAGATAGCCGACGGGAGCCGTGCGAAAGCGACGGCTTTCACGCACCACCGCCGTGCGCGGCAAGCGCGACAATGCCGTGATCGCGGCATCCAAATGCGCGTTCATGTCGCCGATGTTGCCGCCGAGTCCGAGAATCGCTTTCATCCCTCTCGTCTCCTTGTGATCGACACCGCCATATACTCGAAGTCGGCACCGACAGGGGCGCGCGGCTTTTTGAGCGTCACGGTGACTTCCTCAGCGGGGAACGCCGCCAAGATCGCCTGCGCCACGCGCTCGGCGGCGCGCTCGATCAGGTCGTTTTTCTCGGCAAGCATGGTTTTTACCACGCATTTGGTCACGTCCGAATAGTTGATGGCGTCGTCGATGTTGTCGCTTTCGCACGCCGACGTCATGTCCGCTTTGACATCAATATCCAACACAAAGGGTTGACCCTTGCGTTTTTCTTCCTCTTTCACGCCGTGATAAGCGTACACCCGCAAGCCGCGGATCATAATGGTATCCATACACAGTCTCCTTATTGATACAGCGAATCGACATACTCCATGCGTTCGACGATGAAATCCTCCACCGAATCGGTGATGATGGAATAGCCGCCGTAGGGCCAGCGCGTTTTGTTACGGGCGTAAGCGCCCGAATCGACGATGGTGGCATTGGCGTCTTTCACCATTTGGATCATGGTGTCGTCGGTCAGAACCGTTTGGCGCAACTGCGCGTAACGCTCTTTGCGGATATCCGCATAACCGCCCGTGTTGCGCAGTTCCATTTTATCCGACACCCAGAAATTCATGTCGCGTGCGCGCAGGCCGTTGAAATCCTCACCCGTCAAAAGCGGGTCGGTTTCGCCGCGCCAGCGGTTGCCGAACGTCTGATCCATATCCCACGGCACAAATTCAAACATATACGAGCCGTCATCCTGCAAACGAGCGACATAGAACGTGTTTTGAATCAGGTTGTCGACCGCCGCCGCCGATTGAATGAAAATATCGTAATCGGCAAGGCTTTGCATGTTGATCAGTTCGGGGCCGATTTTGGCAAAATTGTCGTGGTTGGTCACGTCAATCGCCTTGGTGAGGACGCCGAACTGCTCCCATTCGTTGACGGTGTCGGTCATCACTTTGGGGTATTTGAGCGAATAGCCCGCGATCGTGTCGTCGTCGTCATCGAGCGGCAGATCCGCAAACTCGCGATAATGCTTGCCGACATCGCCCTCGGAGAAATAGAGATAGTCGCCGTCTGTGAGTCCGAGTTGTTTGTGGTCGATGCGCTCGGTCAGCAGGTACAAGCCGTGGTAGCGACCGTTGATGATCACCTCGATGTATTCGCAACGGTAACCCGTCGACATGCCGACCGCTTCGCGGTCTTCGGTGATGGCAAGCCACAGGTCGGACGCGACTTTGTCGCGCACTTTCGTCGGCTCGGCGTACATGCCGTTGAGGTTCCAGTCGCCGTCAAGACGCATGCCGAGCAAGGTTTCGTCGCGCTCCTTGAGCACGCCGTCTTTATTTTCGAGAAGCTCGATCTTATAACTGTTTTTCGGATATTTACGACTGCTTCGGCCGCGAATATGAGCGCGCGCCATGGTGGTGAAGCCGTTTTCGTAGCCGTTCTCCTCCGCGTGCGCGTCGAGAAGCGTCAATTCCAAAAACGTGGCATAATCGCCGATGGGCGCGTCGATGTCCTCGGGCGGCGCGGCGTAATAATCGCACGGAATCGGCTCGCCCTCCTCGTCATACACCCAGTCGATCTCCTCATCCGCATCGTGATAGGTATACTCCGCGGGGAGGGTTTTCGTCTCGAGCGACAACACGGGAATGGACGTGAACATCACATTGAGCTTGACATATTCGGTGTCGTTATAGGCGATCATGTATACGCCGCGATTGGCTTTGAGCGTGGCTTTTTTGCCGACTTGCTCGAAATTGCTTTGATACGCAACGGTGTAGCCCTCGACCGTGGGCGTGAGCGTTTCCCATTCTTCGTCGTCGGTGACGGTGAAGAAATAGGTCTTTTTCTCGGATTCGTACACCGCTTTCACGCCGTTGATGCACAATTCAAGCGGAGCGTCGGGTGTCACCGCCGTGCGCGACGATATGATTTCCTGACTGTCTTTCTCGGACAAAAACGTATTGTTACTGCTGTCGGCGGAAGGGGTGCATCCCGCAAACGGAATGATCAAAAACACCGCGACCAGAAACAAGGCGAGCATTCGGTTACGCATAGAGATCGCTTCCTTTCGGCTTGTCAAATGAATTTGTTTGTGTTATACTGATAAAAATATCCAAAGGAGATGATCGCATGAAACGCGAAGACTATATCTCGTGGGACGAATATTTCATGGGCATTGCAATGCTGTCCGCCCAACGCAGTAAGGACAATTCCACGCAGGTCGGTGCTTGCATCGTCAACGAACAACACAAGATTCTGTCACTCGGTTACAACGGTATGCCCACGGGCTGTCACGACGACAACATGCCGTGGGAGCGCGCGGGTGATCCGCTTGACACCAAGTATTTTTACGTTTGTCACGCGGAGCTCAACGCCATTTTGAACGCCGACATCGGCTCGCTTCGCGGTGCCACGGTGTATGTGACGCTGTTCCCGTGCAACGAATGCACCAAAGCAATCATTCAAACGGGAATCAAGGAAATCGTCTATCTCGACGACAAATATCACGATACCGCCAGCACCATTGCCTCGCGCCGCATGCTCGACATGGCGGGGGTCATTTACCGCCCCTACCAAAAAACGGGACGCGAGTTGGCACTTGAACTGTAAAAAGTATAGCATAGTTTTGCGTCGCGCACAAGGAGGAATTTTTCATGTCCGTGGAATCTGTGAAAACGTTTCTCGACACATGCGGTCTTGCCGACCGTGTCATGGAATTTGAGGTGTCGTCTGCAACGGTGGAACTGGCCGCTGTCGCTGTCGGTTGCGAGCCCGCCCACATCGCCAAAACGCTGTCGTTTGACGTGAACGGCGGCGCGGTGCTGATCGTCACGGCAGGTGACCGCAAGATCGACAACCCGAAATTCAAGGCGCAATTTCAAACCAAAGCCAAAATGCTGTCGCATGATGACGCGCTGTCGCGTATCGGACACGCAGTGGGCGGCGTTTGCCCCTTTGCCGTCAACGACGGCGTCGCGATCTATTTGGACGAATCGCTCAAACGCTTCGATATCGTCTACCCCGCAGCGGGCAGTGCAAGCAGTGCCGTCAAACTCACACCCGATGAATTGGAGAACGCCTGCGGCGGCACATGGATCGATGTCTGCAAGGACATGTGAATCAACCCCAAAAGAGGTTGTCGTTTTTTGAAAACGACAACCTCTTTTTTTACGCCTCTTTGAGAGCTTCTTTTAAAATGACACAGCAAACGGTGGCAAGGCTTTTTGCCTCAATATAATCCGCCGTCAATTTGTAACCGCCGACGCACAAATCGTGCAAAATCGCCGTGGCGGTTTGCAAGCCTTCACGCGCTTGTTCCAAATCGGGTTCCACAAACCACGCCTTTTGCATGATCTCACGGATTTGCGTGCGAATACCGCCGGGAAGCGGCTTTGTTCCGCCGGGTACGGCGGGAGGCGGCACCATCACACCGCTTTGCTCATGGCGCATGCGGCGGCTGATGTCGTAGGTTGCGCGACGCGAGAACACCAACGCTTCGAGAAGCGAATTGCTCGCCAAGCGGTTTTGTCCGTGGACACCCGTGTGCGCGCATTCGCCCGCGGCATACAAACGATCCACCGACGTTTCCGAGAAAATGCCCACGTCGATGCCGCCCATCAAATAGTGCTGACACGGGAAGATCGGGATAAGATCCTTGGTGATGTCCACCCCTTCTTCCAAGCAACGCGCATAAATCATCGGGAAACGGTTTTTGATAAACTCCTCGCCCTTGTGACGGATGTCGAGATAGAACGTCTCACTTCCTTGGCGCGCCGCTTCTTTCATGATGCAACGCGACACAACATCGCGGGGTGCCAATTCTTTTCGCTCGTCATAGCGGTGCATGAATTCTTCCTTCGCCGCGTTGAGGAGTTTTGCGCCCTCGCCGCGCACCGCTTCGGAAATCAGAAAACGTTCGCGCCCCTCCGCGGCGGCAAACGCCGTCGGGTGGAACTGCACATAGCGCAAATTGCGAATGCGGGCGCCCATTTCGTGCGCCAGCGCAATGCCGTCGCCCGTCGCGATGGCGGAGTTGGTGGTATAC
>JAZTZV010000063.1:0-21421 GCA_045637645.1 Acutalibacteraceae bacterium
GGCCTCCGACTTGACGGCGAGACTTTGCGCTCGGACGTGCTCGGCGGTGGATATCATCCCGCCTTGCGGGAACTGTGCGAGGGGCAACTGTATGTGAACACCGCGCTTTCGGTGCTGACACACATGGGTCCCGAAGCCAAAACGCGTGAGATCGTGCTGAAGGTACATCCTAAGGCGATCTCTCGCATGATCGGACAACAAAAATGCAACATCGCGCATTTGAAAAACCTCGGTTTTTCGGTGCGTGTCAAGGGCGATGAAACCGTCCCCATGTGGGACGTTTCCATCGAATAAGGGGAGTATATATATGATTCTCAAAGCACTTGAAATACACGGATTCAAATCTTTTCCCGACAAAACGGTGCTGACCTTCGGACAAGGCATCACCGCCGTCGTCGGTCCCAACGGCTCGGGTAAATCCAACATTTCCGACGCCATTCGTTGGGTGCTCGGCGAGCAATCGGTGAAAAACCTGCGCGGCGCGAAAATGGAAAGCGTCGTGTTCGACGGCACCGCCGCGCGCCGCGGCATGGGCTTTGCCGAAGTCACGTTGGTGTTCGACAACACCACGCGCGTGCTCGACATGGACGAGGATGAAGTGCGCGTGACCCGTCGCTATTTCCGCTCGGGTGACAGCGAATATTTGATCAACAACGCCACCGTGCGCCTCAAGGACATCCAAATGATGTTCATGGACACGGGTCTCGGCCGCGACGGCTATTCCATCGTCGGTCAGGGCAAAATCGGCGACATCGTCGCGTCCAAATCGGAAGAACGCCGCGAAATTTTCGAAGAAGCGGCAGGCATCGCGAAATACCGCTACCGCAAGAACGAAGCGGAGCGTCGCCTGCGCGCCACCGAAGACAACCTGCTTCGTCTGCGCGACATTGTGCAAGAACTCGAAGATCGCGTCGGCCCGCTCGGTCAACAAGCGGAAAAAGCGAAAAAATTCCTCGTGTTCTCCGAAGAGAAAAAGCAAGTTGAGATCGGTCTGTGGCTCCATACCATCGAAAACACGCGCTACGTCTTGCGCGATTTGTCGGATAAATTGGAGCTCGCCCGCACGCAATACGACGCGGCGGGTGCAGAGATCGACGCCATCGAAGCGCAAACCGAGGAATCCTCCCGCCAAGCGGAGCGACTGCTCGCGGACATGGACGAAGTCCGTCGCATGGGTCAGCAACTCGAAGAACAAGCCGCCATGCTCGACAGCCAAGCGGCGGTGCGTCGCAACGACCAACTTCACAACGCGGAAAACATCACCCGTATGAAGGGTGAGATCGAAGCCTCTCATCAAGGCACCGAAGCGCTCGATAAAGAAGAAAACGACAAGCGCGCGGCGATCGAACGTCGTCGTGCGGCGATCGAGGAGCAACAGAAAAAGCAACTCGACCTCGCCATTGAAATGCAAGAATTGATCCACAACTCCGACAGCGTGTCGGGACAAATGGAAGAGTTGTCCGCCAAAGCCGCCGCGCTCGCAAGCGAGCTGTCCGACTGCCGCGTCAGCGCGGTGACCAACGAAAGCACCCTCGCCGAGATCACGTCGCGTTTGTCGGTGCTTCTGTCGGATGCCGCCGATTTCAACGCGGCGTCCGCCGCCGCGCAAAAAGAACTCGAGGATTGCGAAAAGGGTGCGGAGTCCTGCCGCGAACTCGTCGAGTCGCTTCGCAACACGATGACCGGTTGCGAAATGCGCGCGCAAAGCCGCGAGAAAAAAGCGCAACAAGCCAAAGAAACTGCCGAGAAATGCCGTCTCGATGCCGAAGAAACCGTGCGTCGCATCCGTTTGCTTGAGGAAATGGAGCGCAGCATGGCAGGCTTCCACGACAGCGTCAAGGCGATCATGAAGCAAAGCACGCGCGGCGCATTGACGGGTGTTCACGCGCCCGTGTCGCAACTGTTCAACGCCGACGGTGCCTATGCGCTCGCGATCGAAACCGCGCTCGGTCAAGCCGCTCAACACATTGTTTGCGACACCGAGCAAGACGGAAAACGCGGCATCCGCTATTTGAAAGAAACCAAAGGCGGTCGTGCGACGTTCCTGCCGCTCGACACCATTAAAGGACGTGTGCTCGAAGAAGACGGACTCGAGGATGAAGACGGCTTCATCGGCATCGCGTCGTCGCTTGTGCAATGCGACAAAAAATACGACGGCATCGCACGAGATTTGCTCGGACGCACGGCCATCGTCGAGGATCTCGACAGCGCCGTGGCGATTGCGCGCCGCTATAAATACCGTTTCCGCATCGTCTCGCTTGACGGTCAAGTCGTCAATGCGGGTGGCTCGATGACGGGTGGTTCCAGCGTGAAAAACGCGGGTCTGCTGTCGCGTCGCGCGGAAATCGAACGTTTGACCGAAAAGAGCAACAAACAGTTGCAAGAAAGCCGCGAAGCGGAAGCGAGCTTCCGCGCCGCCGAGCAAGAAGCCGCCGCCGCGAAAGCGCAACTCAACGGTACGCTTGCCGAACTCGGAACGGCGAAGGACGATCTGGTACGCATGGAAGCGGAACTCCGCCGCTTGAATGAGCAAGCACAAAGCGCGAAAGCGGCTTGCGAGGATCGCGAGAAGGAAACCGTCGCGTTGCAAGAGCGCGCCGCGCAATGCCGTCAGGCGATCAGCGCCGCCGCCGAAGCGTCCGCCGCCTTGACCGAAAAACAACAAGCGGTCAACGAGGAGATCGAATCGCTCGCAGGCGGTCGTCGCGAGCTTGCCGAAAAACGCGAGGCCATCAGCGAAACGATCGCCGAGTGCAAACTCGCGGTCGCGACGCTGTCGTCCGAAATCGAATCAATCGAGATCGCGCTTCGCGATCTCGACAGCCGTCGCCACGACGCGCAAGGCTATCGCGACGGATTGCTGTCTCAAATCGCGTCGCTGGAGGAGATGTCCGCGCGCATGGACGAGGAGATCCAAGGTCTTTGCGAGGGTGCTTCTCAATTCCGCGAGCAAGCCAAAGCGGGCGAGGAACGCATCGCGCAGTTGAGCGAGCAACGTATGCAAATCGATGCGGCAAGTGCGTCGCTTCGTCAGCGCTCTCGCGAAAAAGCCGACGAGCGCGAGCTGGCGGGTCGTGAGATCGTGCGTTTGGAAGAAAAACAAGCCGCCGCCCAAAACCGTGTGGGCGAGGTGGAAACCAAGCTTCTCGAAGAATATGAATTGACGCGTATGCAAGCGGCGGAAATCGTCGCTCCCATCGAAGATGTTCCCGCGGCAAGCCGCCGTTTACAAGAACTCAAAAACAAGATCCGCGCTCTCGGAAGTGTCAACGTGGAAGCAATCGAAGAGTTCAAGGAAGTCAGCGAACGCTACGCGTTCCTGTCCGCGCAGGTCAACGACGTCGAAGTGTCCAAAAAAGAACTTCTCAATTTGATCGGCGAATTGACCGGACAAATGCAAACGATGTTCATCGAACGCTTCAATCAAATCAATCAGCATTTCGGACAGGTGTTCACCGAGCTGTTCGAGGGCGGCAAGGCGATGTTGTCGCTGACCGACCCCGAGGATGTTCTCAACACCGGCATCGAGATGCATGTTCAGCCCCCCGGCAAGAAGATCTTGCATCTGGAAGCGTTGTCGGGCGGCGAAAAAGCGCTCGTGGCGATCGCGTTGCTGTTCGCGATTTTGCGCGTGACGCCGTCGCCGTTCTGTGTGCTTGACGAGATCGAAGCGGCACTCGACGATGTCAACGTCGACCGCTATGCGCAATACCTGCGCCGCATGTCCGACCGCACGCAATTCATCGTCATCACGCACCGCCGCGGCACCATGGAAGAAGCCGACGTGCTGTACGGCGTAACGATGCAGGAAAAGGGCGTTTCGAAACTCCTCGAACTGCGCGTGGGTGAATTGGAAGAAAAGCTGGGCATCGAAGTGCAATAATACGGATTTTTCATCGGCTTGTCGGCCATGCCCGCCTTGCGTCACCCTGAGCGAAGTCGAATGGGTCTCAAGGCAGGCACCGCACAAACCGACAAGCAAGTGTTACCATAAAAAGCCAAAGGAGAGAACAAAGCATGGGCTTTTTCAGTAAGATCGGCGAAGGCCTTCGCAAAACGCGCGATTCGTTGATGGGTTCCGTCAACACCATGTTGCGCGCTTTCACGAAAATCGACGAAGAGTTGTTCGAAGAACTCGAAGAAATTTTGATCATGGGCGACGTGGGTGCCTCCACCTCCGCGCATATTTGCGAGATGCTTCGCGAGCGCGTGAAAAAAGAAGGCGTGACCGATCCCGAAGAGGTGCGTCGCCTGCTCAAAGATATCGTGTCCGAAACGCTTCGCGGCGGACAGGAATTGCAAATGAACACCAAGCCGTCGGTGATCTTGGTCATCGGTGTCAACGGTGTCGGCAAAACCACCACCATCGGCAAGATGGCGGCGCGCATGACTCGCGAAGGCAAAAAGGTCGTGCTCGGTGCGGCGGATACGTTCCGTGCCGCGGCGATCGAGCAATTGGACATCTGGGCGGGTCGCGCCGGTTGTGACATCGTCAAGCACGCGCAAGACGCCGACCCTGCGGCGGTCGTGTTCGACGCGATCGCGGCGGCAAAGGGTCGCGGTGCCGATGTCGTGATTTGCGACACGGCGGGACGCCTGCATAACAAAAAGAATCTGATGGACGAGCTGGCGAAGATCAGCCGCGTCATCGAGCGCGAGTTGCCCGATGCCGACAAGGAAGTGCTTCTTGTGCTGGATGCCACCACGGGTCAAAACGCAGTCAACCAAGCGCGAGAGTTTAAAAACGCCGCGGGCATCACAGGTATCGTGCTCACGAAGCTCGACGGCACGGCGCGCGGCGGCGTGGTGCTGGCCATCCACGAGGATCTCAAAGTGCCCGTGAAATTCATCGGCGTGGGCGAGGGCGTGGACGACCTGCAACCGTTTAATCCCGACGAATTTGCCAACGGCTTGTTTGGAGAGTGACGCTCATGAAATACATCATTGCAACACATAATCATAAAAAGCTCGCCGAGCTGTCGCGCATTTTGGTGCCGCTCGGCATTGAAGCGGTCACCGACCGCGATCTCGGCATCGCGATCACCGAAGTGGAAGAAAACGGCACGACGTTTGAACAAAACGCGTTTTTGAAAGCGTCGTCCGCTTGCAAAGAAAGCGGTTTGCCCGCTGTGGCGGATGATTCGGGACTTTGCGTCGATGCGCTCGACGGCGCGCCCGGACTCTATTCCGCGCGTTACGCGGGAGAGGGCGCGAGCGATGCCGAAAAAATCGAGAAATTGCTCGATGCGCTCAAAGACGTTCCCGAAAACGAGCGCACCGCGCGCTTCGTGTCGGTGATCTGCTGTGTGTTTCCCGACGGCAACACGCTGTATGCCCGCGGCGAATGCGAAGGCATGATCGCGTTCGAGCCGCACGGCAACGGCGGCTTCGGCTACGATCCCGTGTTTTTGGTCGGCGATAAGAGCTTCGCCGCTATGACTGCCGAGGAAAAGGACGCGGTGTCCCACCGCGGACAATCGCTTCGCGCGTTTCCCAAAACCCTGTCCGAGTATTTAGCAAAGGAGTAATTCATATATGACCAGTAAACAACGCGCATATTTGCGCGGTTTAGCCAATACGTTGGAACCGATCGTGCATGCCGGCAAAGGCGGCATGTCCGATACGATCCGTAAGCAAGCGGACGACGCACTCACCGCGCGCGAGCTGATTAAGGGTCGCGTGCTGGAAACGGCACCTGCCTCGGCGCGTGAGATCGCCGAAGACATTGCCGCGTCGGTCGGCGCGGAGGTTGTGCAGGTGATCGGTCGCAATTTCGTGCTCTATCGCCGCAACAACAAAGAGCCGAAGATCGTCCTGCCGAAATAAGAGTCAGGCTCCCTCAAAACGGAGGCTGTATCACTCGAAAAGGAGGATATGTCATGAATATCGGATTGTTCGGCGGTAGCTTTGATCCCATCCACGACGGACATCTGTCGCTGGTGCATGCGTTTGCGGATGCGATCGGCTTGGATCGCGTGATTTTGATGCCGACCGGTAAGCCGCCGCATAAGGTGAAGCTGTCCTCCACATCGGATGAGGATCGCTTGAACATGTGCCGCTTGGCGGTGCGTGACGATCTGCTCGTCGACGTGTCGGATTACGAGATCCGTCAAGGCGGTGCAAGCTTCACGGTTGACACGCTGACGCATCTGACGCAAAAACATCCTTACGACACGTTTTATCTGTTGATGGGTGCGGATATGTTCCTGACCCTGCTCAGTTGGAAAAATTTCGAAGACATCGTCGAGATGGCAGTGCTGTGCACCGTGCCGCGCGACGATGAACCGATGGACAAATTGCAAGCCTACGCCAAAACGTACGAAACGCTCGGTGCACGATGCATTGTAAAAGATATGCCGCTTCGCCGCATTTCGTCGACGCAAATTCGTCATCGCGCCGAAAGCGGGCAGTCGCTTGACGGGCTTGTGCCGCAAGCGGTCGCGCAATACATTGCCGAACGCGGACTGTATCGCGCCGCGGCGGCGGTCAGTCGCGATGACCAATACAAAGACATCATCCGCGCGCGCCTCTCGCCCGAGCGGTATGAGCATTCGCTTGCCGTGGCGGTGGAAGCCAAGCGGTTGGCACAAAAATGGGGCGTCGATCCCGATCGTGCCTACACGGCAGGCTTGCTCCATGACATCATGAAAAATACCGCCCCAAGACTGCAGTTGCAAATCTTGACGGACTTTGATATACTATTGGATGCGGTGGAAAAACAATCCCCGAAATTGTGGCACGCCAAGTGCGGCGCGGCATTCATCGAGCGCGTGCTCGGTGTGGATGACGAAGAGATCGTCACCGCCGTGCGCTATCACACGACCGCCCGTGCCGACATGACACCGCTTGAGCGCGTGTTGTATTTGGCGGACTTCACGTCAGCCGATCGCGACTATCCCGATGTGGCGGTGATGCGTCGCTTGGTGGATGAAGACATGAACGAAGCGATGATGTATGCGCTTCGCTACACCATTCGCGAATTGACGGAAAACGAGGCACCGATCCATCCCGATACACTCGGCGCCTATAACGAACTGACTCTGAAAAGGAGTGTGACCTGATACTATGGCAAAGGACAGACGCAACAAAGTACGCCCGAAGCTCGATTTGGAATCCGATCTTCAAGGCAACTTGACCGGCGGCACGCGCACGCCTTCGAGCACCCCGCGTACCACCTCGAACGCGACCCGCAGCAAGAGCAACACCCGCTCCGCGTCATCTTCCAAATATCCCGACCGTTCCGTTCGTCGCACGGAATCCGCGCGCAAAGCCGCGGCTCAAACCGCGCCGACCCGCCAAAGAAGCAACGGCACAAAACGCGGCAAAAAGCGCAAGCTGTCGCGCGCCGCGCTGATCGTCCGCTGTGTGCTGATCGTGTTGCTGGTCGTCGCCGTGATTTTTGTGGGCGCGACGGCCGTCAAAGGCGTGGAATATATCTTCCCGGATTTGGTTTCGGAATTGATCGGCGAAGAGGAAGAACTCGTCGCGCCCATCGACCCGACGCCTTACGACACCACCCCTGTGGAGAACGAGGGCAAGGTTGCCTATTATTTGGTCGGTGTGTTGGGAGAAGATGAGCAATCCGATACCGCCATGCTGTCGGTGCTGTGCCACGATAAGGCGAAAAACACCGTCTCGGTGATGCAGCTTCCTCAAGCGACCTATATCGACACCGCCGATCAATGGGAGGTCGACACCGTCGGTGCGGTGTTCGCCAACCCGAAGGCACTCGATTGGTGCGAACTGTGCCGCAAGCGCCTGTATGAACCCGAAATCGAGGAAGGCGAAAAAGCCGTCCACATCGAATGCGGCACCGAAGTGACGCTGAAAAAGGGCTCGTCTGTGTCGGGTCTTGTGGATTTTGTGAACGATCAACTCGGCTTGCCCGTGGATGACTATTTCTTCCTGCCGCAAAAAGCGATCACCGTGTTGGTGGACGCGGTCGGCGGCGTGGACGTGGAGCTCAGCGGCTATTATCAGCTTGCCGAGCAGGACTATGAGCCCGGTGTGCAAACGTTGTCGGGTGCCGCCGCTACGGAGTACATCTGCTACACCGACGGCACGGTAGACCGCGACATCACGCTCATGCTCCGTCAACGCGAGGTGTTCGGCGCGTTGCTCACGCGTATGTTCCGTTTGGAGGATGACGTGCTTGCAGAGGATGTCATCGAAGAAGTAATGGACAGCTCGTACGCCATCCGCACGGAATGCACGACCGATGAGATTTGCGAGTTGCTGGCAATTCTTGAAAAAGCGGGTGTTGACGGCATGACCGTGCAGCTTCTCCCCGGTGAAGTGACGTCGGATGCCGACGGCGACACGGTGTATTCCGTACACCGTGAGGAATTGCTCTCCGCGTTGAACGCGAACTTCAATCCGTATACCTCGGGATTGGATACGACGAACGTGACCATCCCCGAACTGACCAATTCCGGTGCGGCGGACGTTCGCAAGGCGACGCTCGGCGAAGCCGTTGCGGAGCAAACCGGTAAGCTACTCGGCTCGACGGATGACGAATAATTTTCAAGTTACAGGAGGCGGACACATGACCGCACATGCACAACAAACCGCCGTTTACGCGGTGCAAACACTCGATAAACATTTAGCAAAGGACATCCGCATGATCGATGTGGAGGACGTCACCTCCATTTGTGATTGCTTTGTTATCGCCCACGGCAACAGCTCGACGCAAGTGCGCGCGCTTGCCGATTATGTGGAGCATGAGCTCAAAGAAAAGCACGGCATTGAGCCGCTTCGCGTTGAGGGCTACAACTCCACCAACTGGATCCTCATCGACTACGGTGAGGTGATCGTGCATGTTTTCAACGAAGAGATGCGCGGCTTTTACGATCTGGAGCGCCTGTGGAAGGACGGCACTTCGATCGACATCAATCAATTCTTGGATAATGAAGGTGAATAACCATGCGCTACGATGTAAACAAAACGGAAGCCAATTGCGAAAAAATTTGGGAAGACAACCAATGCTTTGCCGCCGCCAACGACTATTCGAAGCCGAAGTTCTACGCGCTTGTGGAATTCCCGTACCCCTCGGGCTCGGGCATGCACGTCGGTCACATCAAAGCCTATTCGGGTCTTGAAGTGGTCGCGCGCAAACGCCGCAAGGAAGGCTACAACGTGCTGTTCCCGATCGGCTTTGACGCTTACGGCTTGCCGACGGAAAACTCTGCAATGAAAACGGGCATCCATCCCCGCCAACTGACCGACCAAAACATCGCACGCTTCACCGAACAGCTCAAGCGCGTCGGTTTCTCGTTCGATTGGTCGCGCGTCATCGACACGACGGAAGAAGAGTATTACAAATGGACACAATGGATCTTCCTCAAAATGTTTGAGAACGGTCTGGCGTTCCGCGACAAGACGCTCGTCAACTATTGCCCGAGCTGTAAGTGCGTGCTGTCCAACGAGGACTCCCAAGGCGGCAAGTGCGACATCTGCCACAGCGACGTCGTGCAAAAGGCGAAAGACGTGTGGTACTTGCGCATTACGGAGTACGCCGACAAGCTCCTCGAGGGTCTCGAAGAGGTCGACTATCTCCCCAACGTGAAGTTGCAACAGAAAAACTGGATCGGCAAATCGACGGGTGCGTTTGTTGATTTCACGCTCCCCGAAATCAACGAGAGCCTGCGCATTTATACCACGCGCCCCGACACCCTGTTCGGCGTGACGTTCATGGTCATGGCGCCCGAGCATCCGCTCCTTGAGCAATATCGCGATCGCATTGCGAACGCCGACGCGCTCGACGCTTATCGCACCGAGTGCAGCAAAAAGACCGAGTTCGAACGCACTCAGCTTGTCAAAGACAAGACGGGCGTGCGCGTGGAAGGCATCACCGCTCTCAACCCCGTGACGGGCAAAAATGTTCCGATCTACATCTCGGATTATGTCATGATGGGTTACGGCACGGGCGCGATCATGGCGGTGCCCGCGCATGACGAGCGCGACTACGATTTCGCCAAGAAATTCGGCATCGAGATCATCCCCGTCATTGAAGGCGGCGACATCAACGAAGCCGCTTACACGGGCGACGGCAAGATGATCAACTCCGACTTCCTCAACGGCATCGAAACCAAGAAGGAAGCCATCGCGAAGATGCTTGAGCATCTCGGTGAAAAAGGCATCGGCGAAGCCGGTGTGCAATACAAAATGAAAGACTGGGCGTTCAACCGCCAGCGTTATTGGGGCGAGCCGATCCCGATCGTGCATTGCCCGACCTGCGGTATGGTTGCGGTGCCCTATGAGGAGTTGCCGCTTCGCTTGCCGAAAACCGACAAAATCGCACCCGGTCAAGACGGCGAAAGCCCCCTTGCCAAGATTGATGATTTCGTGAACTGCACTTGCCCGAAGTGCGGCGGTGCGGCGAAGCGCGAAACCGACACCATGCCCCAATGGGCAGGTTCGTCGTGGTACTTCCTGCGTTACATCGATCCCAAAAACAGCGAGGCGCTTGCTGACCGCGAAGCACTTGATTACTGGATGCCCGTTGATTGGTACAACGGCGGTATGGAGCACGTGACCCGTCACATGATCTATTCCCGCTTCTGGCATCACTTCTTGCATGACATCGGTGTCGTGCCGACCAAAGAACCCTATGCCAAGCGCACCGCGCAAGGCCTCATTCTCGGCCCCGACGGCGACAAGATGAGTAAATCGAAGGGCAACGTCGTCGATCCGCTCGACGTCGTGGAATCCTATGGTGCCGACGTGTTGCGCGTGTACATCCTGTTCATGGGCGACTATGAAAAAGCGACGCCGTGGTCGGAAAACGGCGTGAAGGGTTGCAAACGCTTCCTTGATCGCGTGTGGGCGCTCCAAGAGATGCTCACCGATTCCGAAGAGTTGTCCGAGGATCTCCAAGGCGCGTTCCACCGCACCTTGAAGAAGGTCACGACGGACATCGAAGCGATGAAGTTCAACACCGCCATTGCGGCGATGATGGCGCTTCTCAACCAAATCTACGACAAGGGCAGCATCACCCGCGGCGAGTGGAAGATGCTCCTGTCGATGCTCAACCCGTTTGCTCCGCACATCACCGAAGAGATGTGGGAGATCGTCGGTTTTGACGGTATGCTCATCACCGCCGCTTGGCCCGTATACGACGAGGCGAAGTGCGTGGAAGCGACCGTTGAGATCGTTGCGCAAGTCAACGGCAAGATCAAATCGCGCCTCAACATCCCCGCCGATGCCGACCAAGACACGGTTCTTGCCATGGCGAAAGCGGACGAAAAAGTGGCGGAGGCGATCGCGGGCATGACCATTGTTAAAGAGCTGTATGTCTCGGGCAAATTGGTCAACATTGTGGTTCGTCCGTAAAAATGTGAATCTTTTACAAAAAAGCACTTGACGAACGACAATGCTTACGATATAATACTATTATGCGATGTTTGTCGCTGATTCAAAAATTTGCCCCTGCTGTATGGCGGAGGGAGGGAAATAGTCAATGTCGGAAATTCGAGTAAAAGAGAACGAGTCCCTGGACAGCGCTCTGCGCCGCTGGAAGAAGTCCTGCGCCCGCTCCGGTGTCCTGGCGGAAGTTCGCAAAAGAGAGCATTACGAGAAGCCTTCTGTGAAACGTAAGAAGAAGTCGGAAGCTGCCCGTAAGAGAAAGTTCAAATAAGAAGCTCACTAAAAGCAGGCAGCAATGCCTGCTTTTTGCTTATAACGGGTTTGCTGCCGCGGCGCAACGTACATGGTACAAGGAGTTTACCATCATGTTTTTGTTTTATCCAACCTTATTGAAAAATCGCATCACCGAGTTGACGGTCGAGGAACTGCGCGCAATGAACGTTCGCGCCCTACTCCTTGACGTGGACAACACGCTCACAAAACACCATTCGCAAGAGCTTCCCGACGAGGTGGCGGCGTGGCTTGCGCAAATGAAAGAAGCGGGCATCGCGTTGATGCTGGTTTCCAACGCACGCGAAGCACGTGTTGCTCCGTTTGCGAAGCGCATTGACTTGGCGTTCACGCACACGTCGCTTAAACCGTTGCCGTTCGGGTTTCGCCGCGCGTCGAAGGCACTCGGCGTGCCGCGCAAGAATTGCATGGCGATCGGCGATCAAACGTTCACCGACGTGCTCGGTGCGAAACTCGCAGGTGTGCGCGTAACACAGCTCATCCCGTTCGAATGCGAACCGGGCTGGAGTTTTCGTGTGCGCCGCCGTTTGGAGCAACCGATTTTGGCATCCTATCGCCGCAAAAAGGAGAAGATGCGATGAAGGCTTTGTTTGGTCCTGCCGGGAACGCCGATGCGTTTTATGAGGCGGGCTTCAAATCGACCCATCAAGCGCCCGCGTGGCTCAAAAGCCTCGGCTTAACGGCGTATGAATATCAATGCGGTCGCGGTGTGCGTCTTTCGGATGCTGCGGCGGAGCAAATTCGCGTCGCGGCGGCGGAACACGGCATCGCCGTGTCGCTTCACGCGCCCTATTTCATCTCGCTTGCCTCCAAAGAACCTGAAAAACGCGACAACTCCGTGCGCTACATTCTCGACAGCGCCGAAGCGGTGCTCCGCCTCGGCGGCGATCGCATCGTGGTGCATCCCGGGGGACTCGGCGGCTTGTCGCGCGAGGACGCGACAGCGCTTGCGTGCGAAACGCTCGCCAAAGCGCAAGCGGCACTTGACCGCGAAGGCTTCTCGGCGGTGCATATCTGCCCCGAAACCATGGGCAAGATCAACCAACTCGGTACGTTTGAGGAAGTGCTGACGATGTGCGGGGTGGATGAGCGGTTTTTGCCCTGCATCGACTTCGGTCATCTCAACAGCCGCACTCACGGCGAGGTGAACAGCCGTGAAGCCTTTGCGGCATTGCTCGACCGCATGGAGGAAGTGCTCGGCGCTGAGCGCGCGCGTGTGTTCCATGCGCATTTTTCAAAGATCGAATACACGGCGGGCGGCGAAAAACGCCACCTCACGTTCGAAGATACACAGTTCGGGCCCGACCCCGCGCCGCTGATGCGCCTCATCGCCGCGCGCGGACTGACACCCGTTATCATTTGCGAATCGGACGGCACGCAAGCACATGATGCCGCTGTCATGCATACACTTTATAAGGTCGCGAAGGGGGAATAACCGATGGGCAAACGCATTTTGGTCATCAACGGTCCGAATCTCAATTTGCTCGGCGTTCGCGAACCGGGCATTTACGGCAACGATACGCTCGACACGCTGTGCGCCGCCGTGAAAGCGGAAGGGGAACGCCTCGGCGCGACGGTCGATTGTGTTCAATCCAATCACGAAGGCGTCATCATCGACACGCTCCACGCGGCAATGGGTCAATACGACGGCATCCTTTTGAACGCGGGCGCGTACACGCATTACAGTTACGCCATCCGCGACGCGATCGCCGCCATCCGCGTGCCTGTGGCGGAGGTGCATTTGAGCGATATCCATGCGCGCGAGCCGTTTCGCCATGTGTCGGTGATCGAACCCGTGTGTGTGGCGCAAATCAGCGGACTCGGTGTCGGAAGTTATCTGAAAGCATTGGAATTGTTTTGTAAGGAGGATGTCGAATGAACGCGCGAATCAAAGCTTTGTGCAAAACTCTTGATAAAACGCAAGCGGCGCTGATTTTGTCCGAGCCTAACCGTCGGTATTACACGGCATTTGATGCGAGTGACGGGGCGTTGTTTGTCACCCGCGATGACGCGGTGTTTTTGACCGATTTTCGGTATATCGAGGCGGCGAACGCCAAAGCCGATGATGTTCCCTGCAAGGAAAGCAGTCGCTTTTTCGCCGATGCGATCGCGCTTGCCAAAGAACGCGGCATCGAAAAACTCTGCTTGGAAGACGAATACCTGACCGTCGCGCAACGCCGCGTCTATTTGAAACAAGCCGACGGCGTCGAATTGGTCACGGACGATACACTTTG
This sequence comes from Acutalibacteraceae bacterium, assembly GCA_045637645.1. Lineage (GTDB taxonomy): Bacteria > Bacillota > Clostridia > Oscillospirales > Acutalibacteraceae > RGIG1959. The sequence continues at coordinate 13,890 of JAZTZV010000063.1, forward strand.
CAAGCATATCGGCGAGCAACGTCGCGTAAAATCCGAATGGGAACTCGGCTTCATCCGTCGCGCCCAAGCGTTGACCGACGACGGCTTTTCTTACATCTTGCCGCGCTTGACCGTCGGTCGCACCGAAAAAGATGTCGCGCTTGATCTGGAAATGTACATGCGCCGTCAAGGTGCGGACGCGGTGGCGTTTGAGTTCATTGTCGCGTCGGGCGAAAACGGCTCCATGCCGCATGCCGTGCCGGGCGAACGCCGCTTGCAAAAGGGCGATTTTGTCACGATGGATTTCGGCGCGACGGTGGATGGCTATCGCTCCGACATGACCCGCACGGTCGCCATCGGCGAAGTGTCCGATGAGCAAAAGCTGGTGTATGACACGGTGCTCAAAGCACAAATGGCGTGCCTCGACGGACTCAAAGCGGGCATGACGGGCGATGAGGGTGACCGTTTGGCGCGAAGCGTGATCGAGCAAGCGGGTTACGGCAAGGCATTCGGTCACAGCACGGGTCACGGCGTCGGCATCGACGTGCACGAATTCCCGCGTTTGTCACCGCGCGTGCAGGAGGTTCTCCGTCCGGGCGAAATCGTCACCGTGGAACCGGGTATCTATCTCGAGGGACGCTTCGGTGTGCGCATTGAAGACATGGTATGGTTGACCGAAGACGGCAATATCGATCTCACCGCGTCGGATAAGCGTTTGATTATTTTGTAATTTACAGAAAATTTCGCAAAGAGACTTGCAAAATTGACATATATAGGGTAAAATAAAGTATAACTCTGTAACATGGTATAAAAAACAGAGGCAACGCAAAAAATATTATCTTGGAGGAATGTCCAATGGTTTCAGCAGGTGATTTCAGAAACGGCGTTACGTTCGAAATGGAAGGTAACGTGTATCAAATCGTCGAGTTCCAACACGTTAAACCCGGTAAAGGTGCTGCGTTCGTCCGCACCAAGATCCGCAACGTGATCGTCGGCAACATCATTGAAAAAACGTTCAACCCGTCCGATAAGTTCCCGACCGCGTATGTCGAGAGAAAAGACATGGAGTATTCGTACAACGACGGCGATCTCTACTACTTCATGGATCCCGAGACCTACGAGCTCGTGCCGATCGGCACCGACGTTCTTTCCGACAGCTTCAAGTTCGTGAAAGAAAACTTCGTCTGCAAGGTCGCGTCCTACAAGGGCAAGGTCTTCAGCGTCGACGCGCCCAACTTTGTTGAGCTTCAAGTCACCCAAACCGATCCCGGCTTCAAGGGCGACACCGCCACCAACGCCACCAAACCCGCTACTCTCGAGACCGGCGTGGAAATCCGCGTGCCGTTGTTCATCGACGAGGGCGAAATGATCCGCGTCGACACCCGCACCGGCGAGTACATGGAGCGCGCGTAATCGTTCATTATTAACACCAATTTCAAGGGAGGCAACGACAATGGATTTGACAGAAAAGATTGCTTATCTTAAGGGCATGCTCGAGGGCATGGAAATCGATAAGGACAGCAAGGAAGGCAAAATCTACTCCGCGATCATGGACATCCTCGCCGACATGGCGTTGACCATCGAAGACATGGCGGATTATGTGGATGAGCTCTCCGAGCAAGTCGACGAGATCGACGAAGATCTCGCGATGGTCGAGGAATACCTCGACGAAGAGTGTGAGTGCGACTGCGATTGCGACGACGATTGCGATTGCGACTGCTGCGATTGTGACGACGACTGGGACGGCGAGTTCTATGAGATCACTTGCCCCTCCTGCGGCGTGACCTTCGAAGTCGACGAAGAGACCCTTCTCGACGGCGGCATCGCTTGCCCCGCTTGCGACGAGTCCCTCGAGTTCGACATCGAGTGCGATTGCGACGATGACGACTGCGACTGCGGTTGCTGCGACGACGAATAAGAAAAATTGAAAACGGCGGTAGGATGTTTTCCTACCGCCGTTTTTGTGTATACGAACATCTTTGTGTAACGCACCGACCTTGCAGGGAAGGCACAAACGAAACGGATCGATCGTTTCCTGCGCAGACGTCGCGTTTTTGTGCAATATTGGCGGGACGGGAAACCCGGCCCCTACACGTATTCGATGCGTCAGCATCGAACGCACAAAGCCTCATCCTTGACCCCCTTGTCAAAGGGGGTCGGCGATGCGTGAGCATCGACGGGGGGATTCAAGCGCAGGGAAGAAGTAAGAGTGAAAAATGGTCCCGCATCATAGGGGGCGGCGCACTCCGACGACCCGCATTGCCGTTGACCTTGCCTTGCTGATGCCCTCTTGCAAATTATCGCGGAATAGAGTATGATAATGCTATACATACTATTAAGAAAAGCGAAACAAAAGGAGTGATCGCGGCATGCTCGTACGATCGATGGCGGATTTGATCGGCAACACACCGCTTTTGAAAGCACAAGCGATGATGCAAACGCAGGAGCTTTGCGCCGATTTGCTGTTAAAACTCGAATGCTTCAACCCTGCGGGGTCGGTCAAAGACCGCGTGGCGTTTCAAATGCTCGCCGATGCCGAACGCGACGGTCGCTTGCAAGCGGGTGGCACGGTCGTGGAACCGACCTCGGGCAACACAGGCATCGGTCTTGCCGCGCTGTGCGCCGCCAAGGGTTATCGCCTCATCATCACGATGCCCGACACCATGTCGGTCGAGCGACAAAAACTGATGACCGCTTACGGCGCGGAACTGATCCTCACCGACGGCAAACGCGGCATGACGGCGGCAATCGAAAAAGCCGAAGAGATCGCAAGCTCCATCGACGGCGCGATCGTTGCGGGTCAATTTGTCAACCCGTCCAACCCGAAAGCGCACGAATTGACGACAGGCCCCGAAATTTGGCGCGACACCGACGGCAAGGTGGATATCTTCGTCGCGGGCGTCGGCACGGGCGGCACCATCACCGGCACGGGACGCTATTTGAAAGCGCAAAATGCGTCTGTGCGTGTGGTCGCGGTGGAACCCGCCGATTCGCCTGTGTTGTCGGGCGGCAAAGCGGGCGCCCACGGTTTGCAAGGCATCGGCGCGGGGTTTGTGCCCGATGTTCTCGACACCGATGTGTATGACGACGTGGTGCGCGTCACCACCGACGAAGCCTATGATGCCGCGCGCTTGCTCGCCAAAACCGAAGGCTTGCTCGTCGGCATTTCGTCGGGTGCGGCACTTCATGCGGCACTGGCGCTTGCGTCTGATCCGCAAAATGCGGGCAAAACCGTCGTGTGTCTCTTGCCCGATACAGGCGACCGTTATTTATCCACAACATTGTTTTAAAAGTTGAAAAAGAGTTTGCACTTGGTGGCAAATTATGCTATACTGATGCGTGGCTGTGAAAAAATGAGGTGAAAACCATGTGGAACGGAAAAATGAAAGCCCTGACGTTCAGTTATGATGACGGCGTGCAACAGGACAAACGTCTCATCGAGATTTTCGATCGTTACGGCATGAAAGCGACGTTTAATATCAGCGCCGCTCTGCTTGACGATTCCAAAGGCTGGAACGAATGGCAACGAGGACAGCGCGTGACCTATATCGACGCGTCCGAAGCGCCGCAGGTTTACGCCAATCACGAGGTGGCGGTGCATACCTCGCACCACTTGGATCTCACCAAATTGACCGACGCGGAACTTGTCGCGGAGATCGACGCTGACAAAGCGGCGCTTGAAGCACTGTTCGGTCGTGATGTTGTCGGCATGGCGTATCCCTACGGTACTTACAACGACACCGTTGTCGAAGCGGTCAAGCGCGCGGGCCTGCGCTACGCCCGCACCATTCAACAAGGTGACCTGTCGATTCCCGCCGATCCGTTTCGCTGGGCGCACACCGCCGCCCACGACCAAAAAGAACGCATCTTCACGCTCGCGGATGAATTTTTGGCGGCGGATCCCGACAAGCCGTTGCTGTTCTCCGTGTGGGGACACAGCTATTGCTTCGATGTGGACGAAAACTGGGATTTGATTGAAGAATTCTGTGCCAAAATGGCGCACCGTGATGATATTGCCTACGTAACCAATAGGGAGGCTTTGGGGCTGTAATGGAAAAACAAATCAACAAACGCCGCACATTTGCGATCATTTCGCACCCTGATGCGGGTAAAACGACACTCACCGAAAAATTGCTTTTGTACGGAGGCGCGATCCAAAGCGCGGGTATGGTCAAAGGCAAGCGTTCGATGAAGCATGCGGTCTCCGACTGGATGGAAATCGAAAAGCAACGCGGCATTTCCGTCACCTCCTCGGTGCTTCAATTTGAATACGGCGATCACTGCATCAACATTCTCGACACACCGGGCCACGAAGACTTCTCCGAGGATACATACCGCACGTTGATGGCGGCGGACAACGCCGTCATGGTCATCGACGCTTCCAAGGGTGTTGAGAGACAGACTAAAAAGCTGTTTAAAGTCTGCGTCATGCGCCATATTCCTATTTTTACCTTTATTAATAAGATGGACCGCGAAGCACGCGATCCGTTTGAGCTTCTCGAAGAGATCGAGCAAGTGCTCGGCATCGAGACGTACCCCGTCAACTGGCCGCTCGGCTCGGGTCGCGATTTCCGCGGCGTCTATGACCGCGGCAGGGGAGAGCTCCTCGCGTTCACCGCGCAAGGCAACGGCGCGCACGAGGTCGAAACGACCGCCATCAAGTTGGAAGATTCCGCGCTCGACTCGCTCGTCGGCGAACAAGCGGCGTCGCAACTGCGCGATGACATCGAGCTTCTCGACGGCGCGGGCAGTGAACTGGACATGGAGCGTGTGCACAAAGGCGAACTGTCGCCCGTGTTCTTCGGCTCGGCGCTGACCAACTTCGGCGTGGAACCGTTCTTGCGCGAATTCTTGAAAATGACGACGTCGCCCCTGCCCCGCAAAGCGGACAGCGGCATTGTCGATCCCGTCAAAACGCCGTTCTCGGCGTTCGTGTTCAAGATCCAAGCGAACATGAACAAAGCGCACCGCGACCGCATCGCGTTCATGCGCATCTGCTCGGGTAAATTCGAAAAGGGCATGGAAGTTGTTCACGTTCAAAGCGGCAAGAAGCTCCGCCTGTCGCAACCTCAACAAATGATGGCGTCCGATCGCGAGATCATCGAAGAAGCCTACGCGGGTGATATCATGGGCGTGTTCGATCCGGGCATGTTCTCGATCGGCGATACACTGTGCGCCCCCGGCAATAAATTCGTGTTTGAAGGCATCCCGACGTTCGAACCCGAAATTTTCCGCTTGGTGCGTCAAATCGACACCATGAAGCGTAAGCAATTCGTCAAGGGTATGACCCAAATCGCGCAGGAAGGCGCGATCCAAATCTTCCAAGAACCGACGAGCGGTATGGAAGAGGTCATTGTCGGCGTGGTCGGCACCCTGCAGTTCGACGTGCTTGAACATCGCCTCAACAACGAATACGGCGTGCAAGTCCGCATGGACAGCCTGCCGTATCAGCATGTACGCTGGATCGAGAGTGAGGTCGATGATCCGCGCAAGCTCGACTTGACCTCCGACACGAAGTATGCGCAGGATATGCGCGGCAGACCGCTTTTGCTGTTCTCCAGCGAGTGGAACATCCGCTGGGCGCAGGATCACAACAAAGATTTGGTGCTTGCCGATTTCGGCCGTTCATAATATGGTTTCTCAATCCCGTCGTTCCTTGCGAACGATGGGATTTCCTTTATATGCTAAAATTTTTGCGTGCATTTTGCGAAAAGTGCTTGCAATTTATAGAAAGATTGGGTATACTAGTATACTGTAGAATAGTATGGGTGTGCTCTATACACTTTTTTAAGCAGAGCATACCGTGATGAATCATACATAGGGGGATGTTTATATGAGGAGTCAAGTGATCCGTAAAGGGGCGGCACTGGCGATGGCCATGGTGATGTTGTTCACCATGCTGTTCACCGTGATGCCTGTTGCGGCATCCGCTGAAAAACTGGCGGACAACGTGATGAACGCCGCGCCGACAGAGCCGAATGCGGTGTCGCTCATGCCGTCGAATGTGAGCGACTGGACGTTGCAAAACGGCACCGCTAACATTGCTATCTCCGCGAATGCGAACGGTGGCTTTGTCTTCACGCCCAACGGCACCGGTTATTGCAACGGCTACTACAAAGGCTTGAATCAAGAGTTGTCGCTGTTCGGTGAATTGGTGTACGATTTTACCGTCACCACCTCTGCGACGATTCAACTTGAAGTGTCCTATTTCACGACTGCTGACGGCGTTTCCACGTTGAAGGGCACCGATTCGTTCAAACTGAATGCGGCTGTTACGGGTAACACGGCGAAGTATGATGCGGCGATGACGGCGGGCACCTACAAGGGCTCTGTCAGCGGTGAGAAAATTGTCGAGACGTACAATGCATACCGCGCCGAGATGGGACAAACCGTGCACGATATCATGGATAATGGCGTCATCGTCATCACGGGTGTCAAAGTCTTTGCGGTCGACACTGCGGTGACCGTGCGTGAATTCGCGGTCAAAGAACCCGCTGTCGTGAACGGCGAACTCAACCTGATGCCCACAAACGATGCGGCGCAGGCGCTCGGCTTGTCCTATGACGAAAACGGCTGGCTCGTGTTTACGGCGAATGCAGAATCCAAAGTGAATATCCCCGTGGATCTGTATTACAACATCAACAACAACCCGTCCTTCTTCTATTCGGTGGAATCGACGGCGGCGTTTGATCTTCGCGTCGGCGGCACGGGTATTGCTACCGGTTATTCGACCACCAACAAAAACGATCCCACTCCCGAATCGGAGATGGTGACCTCGAAAGAATCGACACTTAGCGGCGACTGGTCGAAAAACTATTCCGCCGGCAGTGTGACCGACAGCGTCAACTTCATCGGTTCGCCCACTTGGCGCGGTATTATTCCGCAAAACGGTGTGTATCGCATCGATTATGTGACCTTGAAGCTCAAATCCGCGGGTACCATGAAGGTGCGCGGCTTGCGCATGGCTCCTGCTGATTCGGTGGCGAAGGTGGATCCCGTGGCTCTCTCCCTCAACACGGTCAACGCCCGCCCCGGTGAAGTGGTCTACATGCCCGTCTACCTGCAAAGTGTGCAAGGTGTGGCGAACTTCGATATGAGCATTTCGTATGATCCTGCTGTGCTTACCCCCGTGCAGCAAGACAATGACGAATATGCGATTTGGGAAACCGACAAACTCGGTAAAAACTACATGACAGCTTCGGCGGTGAACAACAACGCCGTGAAACTGATTTACATCGCGACCTCCAACAGCGACGCTTCGGGTGTGCTTGTGAACATTCCGTTCGAAGTGAAACGCAGTGTCCGCGATGTGACGACTGCGCTGAATGTGACGATGGGCGACCTTCAGGTCTTCTCCGACATCGCGTCGGATGCCTACGGCGCGTCGAGCCCCGTGGTCTACGTGAACGGCGGTAGCGTGAACGTGTCCGGCGAACCTGTCCCGACCACGACCACCACCACGACCACGACCACCACCACTACTACCACTACCACTACCACTACTACCACTACTACCACCACTACTACCACTACTACCACTACTACCACCACTA
>JAZTZV010000064.1:0-2882 GCA_045637645.1 Acutalibacteraceae bacterium
GTAGGAATACGCCGCGACCGCGATCGCACTCAAAAGGTGCGGAGCAAGCTTCGAAGTCAAGAAAATAGCCGTCGGGCCGTCCGCACCGCCGATGATGGCGATGGAAGCCGCTTCTTGATCGGTGAACGAAATGGCATCGATGCCTGTCAAGCCAAGCACACGAGCACCGAAGAACGTGACAAAAATACCGAGCTGAGCCGCCGCACCGAGCAGGAAGCTCTTGGGGTTCGAGATCAGGGGGCCGAAGTCAGTCATACAACCGATGCCGAGGAAGATCAGCGGCGGGTAGATACCGAACTTAACGCCTTGATAGAGATACCAAAGCAAGCCGCCGGACTGATAATGCTGTTCGAAATATTCTCCGCCGATTTCCAAAACGGGATAAACCGTGGAGTTGATATCTTCCGCTGCAATCGGTATCAGCTCGTTAACCTGCGGATTCATCAAACCGCCGAGCGGCAAGTTCGCAAGCAACATACCGAACGCGATCGGCAAAAGAACGAGCGGCTCAAATTGTTTTGCGATTGCCAAATAAATCAGCACGCAAGCAACACCGAGCATGATCAAGTTACCGAGACCCGAAGTGGCAATCGAGTTGAAATCCGTAAAATCAATACCGGAAAAATTAAAAATCTGGTAAAATCCGGATCCTTTCCAAATTGCAATTATTGCATCCAACAATGCACTCATGACGCGTTACCTTCCTTTCAATGCGTTGTTTGTGATCAGAACGGACGAGTGTTGTCCGCGATGCCCGCCGCTGCCCAAGCAGAACGGCCGTTTGCATCTTTGCGCGACACACTCTTCAAAGCGTAACGCTTTCCTTCGGGCGCCATCATGGCGATTGCCGCCGCAATCGCCGCCACAACCTCACCCGGGATGCCTTCTTGCACCACAGGAGCAGGAGCCGCCGACACAGCAACAGGAGCAGCGGGAGCCTCAACTTTAGCCGCTTTCTTTTGTTTCTTCGCTTTGCGATCCGCACTGCTCATTACAAAACCGAACAGATAGAAAACACAGGTCAGCGCAAGCAAAGCGCCGATAACAACCACAAGACCGATCAAAACGGTCATACCGGCGTCGCCGAGAACTTGCAACGCGTTAACCGCTTCCTCCGCAGCCTCAGGGACACTTTCCACCGTCTCGTGGGAGTCGGACAAAATCCCCTTAAGAAACGCACCGAATTCTTCTTCGGTCATCGTAGATGATAGATTCAAAAGATTCCAAAAAACGTTCATTCTCATCTTCCTTTCCGTTCGGCTATTCACAGCGAAAGAGGAAAATTCCATTCTCGCCCATAATACTGTGTTATTATATCGTATCTTTTCAAAAAAAGCAATGGATTATAACGAAATTTTTGACGATTTTTTAACAAACCTTCTTCCCTTTCGGGTAATTTTCTGCTATACTGTGTGATGTCATTTACTTTTCACGAGAAAGGATGCCTATATATCATGAAATATGTTGTTTTATTGTGTGACGGCATGGCGGATACGCCGTTTGAAGCAATCGGCAACCGCACTCCGATGGAAGCCGCAAACAAACCGACCATGGATGCGCTTGCCGCAAAATCGGAGCTTGGTCTTGTCAAAACCGTTCCTGCGGGTTTGTCTCCCGGAAGTGACGTTGCAAACCTTGCCGTTCTCGGCTATAACGCCGCGGATTGCTACACCGGTCGTTCTCCCCTCGAAGCCGCCAACATCGGCATTGACATGACCGACACCGACGTTGCCATGCGTTGCAACCTCGTGACGTTGTCGGATGACGAGGTGTATGCCGAGAAAACGATCCTTGACTACTGCGCGGGTGATATCCACACCGCCGAAGCCGACGAGATCATCAAGACCGTACAAGAAGCGTTCGGCGGCGGCGAATTTGACGTTTACACCGGTACGGCATACCGTCATTGCCTTGTGTGGCACGACGGCAAAACCGACATCGGCAAGCTGACCCCGCCCCACGACATCACAGGTCGCGTGATCGGTGAGTATCTCCCGCTTCACGAAGATGCCGCACCGCTTCTTGATATGATGGCGAAAAGCTACGACCTTTTGAAGGATCATCCGATCAACCAATCCCGCATCGCACGCGGTTTGGCTCCCGCAAACGCCATTTGGCTGTGGGGTCACGGCACCAAGCCACAATTGAAAGATTTCGAAGAAACCTTCGGTGTCAAGGGTGCGATGGTATCGGCGGTCGACTTGCTCAAAGGTATTGCACGTCTCAACGGCATGACCGTATGCGAGGTCGAGGGTGCTACGGGTTACATTGACACGAACTTTGAAGGCAAACGTGACGCCGCGATCAACGCGCTCAAAAACGGTCACGATCTGGTGTACATTCACCTTGAAGCTCCCGACGAATGCGGTCACCGCGGCGAAGTGCAAAACAAGGTGCGCGCTATTGAGGAAATCGACCGTCAGGTGTTGGCGCCGCTGTTGGAGACAATGAAAGAGATCGACGACGTATCGGTGCTGATTATGCCCGACCATCCCACGCCGCTGTCGATCAAAACGCATTCGTCCGACCCCGTACCGTATTTGCTGTATCGCAGCACGGGCGTGGCAAACGCATCGGGTGCCGAGCGGTTTACCGAAGTCACCGCCGCTGCAACCGGTAACTTGGAAAGCGAAGCCGCTAACCTGATGGGCCGGCTGCTGTCTGTGAAATAAAGTAAAAGGCAGTCATTTGACTGCCTTTTTTGCTTTTGTAGTAAATGAAGAGCCCTCGCGTAGAAATCTACGCGAGGGTTCTTATCTTTTGAATTACTTAAACTTCTTGCGAGCGACGTAGGTGGTGTGCAGGCAATGGTGCGCCTTGTGACCGCCAAAGCCGTCGGTGAAGTACTCCTCGTACAACTTCTTGACAACCGGCGACTCGTG
>JAZTZV010000065.1:0-14285 GCA_045637645.1 Acutalibacteraceae bacterium
TATACAGCCAGCCGCCGCTGACAAAGTCGTATTGCTGATTGTGCCAACCCGTCGGCGTGACCGACGAAATGGATTCGCGGTTATCGGTCGGCATCAATTCGACGCAAAGATTGGCGTATGCGACGCCGCATCGACCGAGATTGTCGAGCGGGGCATACGTTTCAAATGCGTCAAGCGACTGTTTCTCGTCTTCAGAAAAACGCGGAACGTTTTCGTTGAGAATGATATACGGCTCGCCGTTGTAAGCGTTGGAGGAGAGCGGATCTCCCTGCAACACCACCAAGAGGAGGGCACGCACATCCACCGTGTCGATCGTACCGTCGTGGTTAACATCGGCAAGTTGTTGTTGCTCGTCCGTCAGCGCCGTCGTCCCGACCGCGTGACCGAGGATCAAACGCACGTCGGCGGTACTGCGTGTGCCGTTGCCGTCCACGTCGCCGTCAAGAAGCGCGTGTGCCGTTTGAAGCGGTATCAGCATCACCAGCAATGCGCAAAGAAGTGCCGCGCCGCGTCGGAAATATCGGTGCATGCCATTCCTCCTTTTATCGAGATTGTCTATTGGTACTATAACGGAAGTTTCCAAAGTTGTCAACCGAAAAGAAAACCGCCGCAGTTCTCTGCGGCGGTTTTTAAATCCTATCAATCTTCCGTCAATGTCATCAGCTCGCGAAGTGCGTCGCGTACATCGCCGAAGCCTTGCGTCCATGCGCCCATATCGTTGCAGATATCGCGCACGTTTTGCTTGCGCTCCACGCACCACTTGTGCCAATCCATTTTCATCAAAATCGGCATTTGCGCAAGTTGCAACACCGCTTCAATGTGATCGGGCACATCGCGGTTGTCGTGCATCAGCGTTTCGCCTGTGATCGTCACCGTCACTTGTTCCGTAACGGGTGCGCTCACGCAAACGACCGTGCTGTTTGTGGCGGCGTCGTAGGACACTGTTGCGCCCTCACAGCTCACGGCGATATCCTTGTGGAAGCCGCGAAGCTGAATACGCCAGTTGCGTGCCTGCGGAATCAGCGACAAATCGCCTGTCGCGGGAGCGATGGTGAATTCTGCTCTGTCGCCCCAAGCAAGCGACAAAGCGGTTGCGGCGTGTGTGCCGTAGCCGTCGCCCGCGTCCTCAAACATCGTGAAGGTGTTCGAAGCACCGGGGAACACGATCACATCCATCGTGTCGGCGTTGCAAAGACGGTTGTCGTCATACACCGCCATCGGCACGATCGCGCCCGCCTTGGCAAACACGGGATAGCTGTCAAGACCGCGATACGCCGTCACCTTGCGACCGTGCGCGCGATCGCAACGATAATGCAGACCGTTGAAGAAATCAAACCAATCGCCTTGCGGGAGCCACACACCGGTGTGCGAGAGGCGGCTGGTGTCGTTGCGTTTCGAGGTGATGGACGCGACCATCAATTCGCTGCCGAACCAGTATTGGTTTTTCGCTTCATACGCACCGTTTTCGAGCGGGTGCGAATAATACATCGGTTGAATGAGCGGCGCCATTTCGTTGTGCGTGCGGTAGTTCATTGCATACAAATACGGGAACAGCGCGTGGCGCAAACGGAGCCAGCTTTCCATGATCGGTTGCGCTTCCGAACCGTAGCACCACGACTCCTTGCGGTTAAACAGACTGCATGCGCTGTGCAGGCGGTTGATGGGGGAGAAGACACCGAGCTGCATCCAACGTACCGTCAATTCGTCGTCGCGATAGCCTCGCATGTGACCGCCGATGTCGTGACTCCACCACGGATAACCGATGTTCGAAGCGGTGGCGGTGAAATAGGGCTGGAATTGAAGCGATTCCCACGACACCACCGTGTCACCCGAGAAACCAACGGGATATCGTTGACTGCCGGGGCCGCTGTAACGCGAGAAGAACATCGGACGTTTGCCGTTGCGGGCAATGTCGTGAATGTGCAAATGGTTGAGCATCCACAGCGGATCAAGCACTTCACGCTCGTCAGCCATCTTGCCGTCGACGTTACGCTCGTGGATCCACCAATAGTCCGTACCCTGTTGCCAATCCATCCACCAGAAATCAACGCCGTTTTCTTCATGCGGATGATGCAGGATATCGAAATAGTTCGCCATGAACGTTTTTGAGAGAATGTCGAACGGCACGCGCTTTCCGCTTTTCGGATCGATGCCACATGCGGTCGCCATCTCTTCGTACATTTCCTCGTGACGGTTGACACCCGAGTGGGGATGGAGGTTCAAAGCGGTTTTGAGGTTTTTGTCTTTGAGAGCTTTAAGGAACGCTTTGTGGTCGGGGAACAACTCTTTGTTCCAAGTGTAGCCCGTCCAACCGCCGACGATCTCGTCGTCGGGATCTTTCATGTCGTCGGGGATCTCGGTGATGTGCCAGTCCATGTCGATGACACCGACCGAGAACGGCACGTTGCGCTCTTCAAAACGATTCATCAATTCGATATATTCCGTGTCGGAATACGGATGGTAGCGGCTCCACCAGTTACCCAGAGCGTACGCGGGCAACAGGGGCGGGGCGCCTGTCAAACGCATCAAATCGCGAACGGCTCCGCGGTAGTCATAGCCGTAAGCGAAGATGTATGTATCGGTGGTGTTCGGTTTGCGCACTTCCACCCAGCCGTCGTCGCCCAGAAGCATCGTGTGGCTGTCGTCAAGAACGGCAATGCCGCGGCGCGAGCAAATACCCTTGCCGAGCGGCACCTCGCCGTCGATGAGATCCAGCGTGCGAAGCGTGCCGCCGAGATCTTCGATGTCGTCACCGTAATGCCAGGTGGTGCCGGGCTCTTGCTTGAGCGTCACGGACAAAGTGTCCGCCGCAAACGGCACATTTTCCGAAAGAGAGAGCGTCAGCGCTTCGGTTTCCACGGTCAGCACGCCGTTTTCACGCGAAGCGTCAAAAGCGGTTTTGTCGAAATCGCGAAAAAATACCGATTGGCTGGCTCGGTTTTCAAATTCGCCGCACTCGCTGTATTCCACACGTATAAGCGACGGCGTCAAAACCGTCACGCGGTAAGCGTTGCCGACGAGGATGCTGGCATCCGGTGCTGCAGGACGAGTGTGACATAAAAAACGATTGTCTTGCATAATAAACACCTCACTTTTTGTCTCATTTTAGCACACTTTTTGTCGCTTGACAAGTGTTGTTTCCCTATACTATACTATCTTTAAAATCCCATTGTGATTGAGGTGCCATATGGATACAAAATTGTTGTGCAGACGCGCCGCCGCCGAAGGCGCCGTGTTGCTTGAAAACAAGGGGAATGTGCTTCCTTTTGCGAAGGGTACGAAGCTCGCCGTGTTCGGCAGAGCGCAAACGTTTTACTACAAAAGCGGCACGGGTTCGGGCGGCCTTGTGCATATCGAGAAAGAGCCGATTTTGATCGAATCGCTGTGCGAAAACGACGATTTGGTGATCGATGCGACGCTGTGCGAATTGTATGCAGATTTTGTCCGAGAGCATCCGTTTGATGACGGCGGCGGAAAATGGGCGGGCGAGCCGTGGTATCAAACGGAGATGCCGCTTGAGGAAGACGTCGTGCGTGCCGCCGCGGCGCGCAACGATGCGGCACTTGTGGTGTTCGCGCGCACGGCGGGTGAGGATCACGACAACGCCGACGAAGCGGGAAGTTATCGTTTGACCGCCGATGAGGAAGCGGTGCTTGCGCTTGTGACGGCGCAGTTTGAGCGCGTTGTTGTGGCACTCAACGTCGGCAACATGATCGACACGTCGTTCATGGCGCGCTATCCCGTGTCGGCGCTGATGTACATTTGGCAAGGCGGCATGGAAGGTGCGAACGCATTCGCCGATTTGCTCAGCGGCAAATCCTACCCCTGCGGCAAATTGACCGATACCGCCGCGTGGCACATTGAGGATCATCCCTCGAACGCCAATTTCGGCAGCTTGGAACGCAATGTTTATGCCGAAGACGTGTATGTCGGCTATCGGTATTTTGAAACATTCCGAAAAGACGCGGTGCAATATCCGTTCGGTTTCGGTTTGTCCTATACAATGTTTGAAATGACAAGCACCGCGTGTGAAGACGGCGGTGTTGTAACTGTCAATGCTACCGTCACGAACACGGGCGATCGAGCGGGCAAAGAGGTCGTGCAGGTGTATGTGAAAGCACCGTGCGGCAAACTCGGCACACCCGCAAGACAACTGGTCGCTTTCGGCAAAACCGCTGAATTGCAACCGAACGAAAGCCAAACCGTGATCCTGACGTTTGCGCTTGATGCGGTGGCGGCGTATGATGATGACGGCGTCACCGGACACAAGTCGTGCTATGTGCTTGAAGCCGGCGACTACGCGGTGTATGTCGGTGCGGACGTGCGTGACGCGAAAGCGGTGCTGACGGTGACGCGTGATGATCTGACGGTCACGAAGCAACTTTGCGCGATCCAACCGCCGACGGTGGCGTTTGATCGCCTGTGTGCGCAAGAAGCGGGCGACGAAAGAAACATGACCTATCGTGCGGTGGAGCCGTGTGAATTTGATTTGGAAGCGCGCATTGCCGCCAATCGCCCCGAAGAACTCGCGTTTACAGGCGACAAAGGCATCAAACTGAAAGATGTGTATGACAAGCGCGAAACGCTCGATGCGTTTGTGGCACAATTGTCCGACGGCGACTTGGCGGCGCTTGCCTGCGGCGAAGGTATGAACAGTCCGAAAGCCACACCCGGCACGGGCGGCGCGCTCGGCGGTCAAACCGAGAGCCTGTCGAATTTCGGCATCCCTGTGTGCTGTGTGACCGACGGCCCGTCGGGTATCCGCCTTGACAGCGGCGAACGCGCCACACTCATCCCGAACGGCACCCTGCTTGCCTGCACGTGGGATGTTGCGCTTGTGGAGGAGCTGTACACCTGCATCGGCGAAGAACTCCGCCGTTATCATGTCGATGCGCTTCTCGGTCCCGGCATCAACATTCATCGTCATCCGCTTTGCGGACGCAATTTTGAATATTTCTCGGAAGATCCCTATTTGACGGGCAAACTCGCCGCCGCCGTGACGCGCGGTGTGGCGAAGCACGGTGCGTTCGCCACGATCAAGCATTTTTGCGGCAACAACCAAGAAAGCAACCGTTACGGATGCGAAACGGTTGTGTCCGAGCGTGCTCTTCGCGAGATCTACTTAAAACCCTTTGAAATCGCCGTGACCGAGGGTGAAAACGTTCTGATTATGACGGCGTATAACCCCGTCAACGGTTTCTGGACGGCGTCGAGCTATGACCTCACGACAACGGTGCTTCGCGGGGAATGGGGCTTTGATAATTTTGTCATGACCGACTGGTGGGCAAAATGCAATCTTCGTTGCGGCGAAGACGGCAACGGCGGCATGTTGCAAGCGATGATTCGTGCGCAAAATGAGGTGTATATGGTGTGCGCCGATGCGCAAACCAAGTCGCAAAGCATTTTGGAAGGTTTGGCACATGGCTACATCACGCGTTCGGAACTCCAACGTTGCGCCAAAACGATTTGCAACTGGATCCTGTGTTCGATCACGTTTGAGGAATATCTTGCAAACGGCTGTGTCCCGAAATATCCCATCGTGCGCAGCGACGCGGATATGAACACGGTCGCGACGTTGACCGCTCCGACGACGGAAGAGTCCTATCCCGTGATGCTCAAAAGCGGCGCGGCGGCATTGACGCTTTCCGTGAAAAGCAACACCGATGTATTGGCGCAAACGCCCGTCACCGTGCGTGTCGGCGAAGCGGCACTTGTCACGGTGTCGGTGTGCGGCACCGAAGGAGCTTTCGTTGAACTCAAACGCTTCATCGATATCCCCGAAGACAGCGAGTGTGTGATCACGCTTGCACATGCGGATGTCATCGAGGTCGGCGAAGTGGTTGTGAAACAATAAAACAGGGGAGGAACTAAGGATGTATAAAAATATCGGAGTAAAAATCAAAAGCCTTGCAGCTACTCTTGCGGTGATTGGTATTGTTTTGTCGTGGCTTGCCGCCCTTATTACCGCAATTGCTGCTAGCGGCAATTGCGGAGCAATTGCCATTGCGGTTTTGGAAGGTATTGTTGGTTCTCTGGTTTCGTGGATGTCCTCGTTTTTTATGTACGGTTTCGGTCAACTCATTGACAACACCGACATCTTGGTGGAGCGTTTTTCGCCCCCGAAAGAAGAGGTCGGCAATAAGAAAAAAGATGAACAACCGATGTTTACCAATCCCGTGCTGACGGCGAAGCTGGACGGTCTCAAAGTTTTGCTTTCGAGCGGCAAGATCGATCAAGCGACCTACGAGCGTGAAGTGAGAACAGTGTTGGAACAAACAAAGTGGCACGATAAATAAAAAATGAAGAAAAGCATCAAGGTGTTCATCACCTCGGTGCTTTTTCTTTTCGGAAAGGTTCTCTACACAGGAGAGTGCGCGGAGCATATACTGTTGTAAACCGTATTTTTGAACAAAAACATCGCTCGTTGCCCAATTTTGAGGGTCGTTTTGAGCGTTTTGTCGGTAATTTTGCAGTTTTTTTGCAAGTTTCCAAAAAAGAACTTGCAAAATCGGAATTGTTCCGCTATAATGGTACAAGTTTGTAAAAGAGAAATTTTAATGTAAGGTGGCTGACTGTTATGTTGAACTTGAAAACCGCAACTACGCAAGAATTGACCGCGCGTTTGGCGGAACTTCGTGCGAGCTATGAAGAGTATAAATCTCGCGATTTGCGTCTTGATATGTCCCGCGGCAAACCCGGCGCGGCACAACTCGATTTGACGCTCGGTATGTTTGAGAGCCTGTCTGCACAGGATATGTATCTCACCGCAACCGGCTTTGACACCCGCAACTACGGTTTGCTCGACGGTATCCCCGAGGCGAAGGTGATGTTTGCGGAACTTCTCAACGTGTCGCCCGACAATGTGATCGTGTGCGGCAACTCGAGCCTCAACCTGATGTTTGACTACATTGCCACTGCGTATTATAAAGGTGTGTGCGGCAACACCCCGTGGAGCAAGGTGGAAGGCGCAAAATTCCTTTGCCCGACCCCCGGTTATGATCGCCATTTCGGCATCACCGAATATTTCGGCATCGAAATGATCAACGTGCCGATGACGGAGAACGGCCCTGACATGGATCTCGTGGAAGAATATGTGAAAGATCCGCTCGTCAAAGGTATGTGGTGCGTGCCGATGTACTCCAACCCCGACGGCTTCACCTATTCCGATGAGACGGTGCGCCGTTTTGCCGCGCTCAAACCCGCCGCTCCCGATTTCCGCGTGATGTGGGATAACGCTTACTGCGTGCATCATCTGACCGATACCCCCGACACGCTTCTCAACGTGTTCGAAGCGGCAAAGGGCACTCCCGCCGAAGATTTCTTCATCGAATTGATGTCCACCTCGAAGATCAGCTTCCCCGGTGCGGGCGTGGCGGTCATTGCGGCTTCGGCGCGCAACGTTGCCGACATCAAGAGCCGTATGACCGTGCAAACCATCGGCTATGACAAACTCAACATGCTTCGCCATGTGCGTTTCTTCAAGGATGCCGACGGTGTGCGCGAGCACATGAAACTGCACGCGGCACTTTTGCGTCCGCGTTTTGAGTTGGTGCTTGAAATGCTCGAGCGTGAGCTCGGCGGTCGCGGTATCGCCGATTGGCATAACCCGAACGGCGGCTATTTCATCAGCGTCAATGTGTGCGAAGGCTGTGCGAAACGTACCGTGCGTCTGCTTGCTGAGGCAGGTGTGGTGCTGACGGGAGCCGGCGCGACCTATCCTTACGGCAACGATCCCGCGGACAGCAACATCCGTTTGGCACCGACCTTCCCGCCGATGGAAGAGCTCCAAGTGGCGATGGAAATGTTCTGCATTTGTGCGGAGATTGCGGCCATTGAGTCGTTGATCTGATTTTCAACAAAAGAAATTTGTGAATTTTGGGAAAATACGTCGGGAATGATTGACATTCCCGACTTTTTCTTTTATAATAACTCTATTGTCTATCGTTGTGCCTTGTTAAAGCGCAACATCAAAGGCACAATAATTTCTACCGTGGAGGGTGATTCGATGAAGAGAACACCGAAAGCAATTTTCTTCGTCGTTGTTCTGCTGATCGCGGCTCTGGCTTACACCTCGTTCTTCGGCGTGTACACGAGCTACGGTGATCGCACCGACACCGTCATTCGCGGCGCAAAGGATATCCGTTTCGGTATCGATATCCGCGGCGGCGTGGACGTGACGTTCGGTCCTGCAGATACAACACAAGAAGTAACAGAAGACCAAATCCGAGCCATCAAAGCGATCATTGAAGAACGCTTGGTCGGACAAAACATTACCGACTACGAATGCTATGCCGATACGGCGAACGATCAAGTGATCGTGCGTTTCCCGTGGGCAACCGATGAGGAAGACTACGATCCCACCGCCGCAATCGAAGAACTCGGTGAAACCGCATTGCTCGCCTTCTACATCGGTTCCGAAACCGAAGAGGTGAAGGTTGAAGTCAAGGACGAAAACGGCGAAGTCTTAAAAGACGAAAACGGCGAAATCGTCTATGAGACGAAGGTCAAACCCAAAGGCGAGCTCGTGCTGACGGGTAAAGACGTCGCCAATGCGAGCGCTGTGTATCAGCAAGAAGAAAACGGCGCTTACACGCCGGTCGTGTCCTTGGAGCTGAAGGAAGACGGCAAAAAGGCGTTCGCGGATGCCACCTATAAGCAATTGAACAACAATAACGGTCCGATCTCCATTTGGCTTGATGATGTGATGATCTCCGCCCCGAACGTGCAAGCGCACATCACCGACGGTAAAGCGTCGATCTCGGGCGGCAACGTCGCCGACATCTCGGAAGCTCGCGATCTCGCCAACAAGATCAATGCCGGTTCGCTTCCGTTCGAAATCGAGCCCAAATCCTACTCTGTGCTGGCTCCCACCCTCGGTGAGAAAGCACTGGATGCGATGGTATTGGCGGCTTTGATCGCGTTTGTGCTTGTTGCGATCTACATCGTTTCTTGGTACCGTCTGCCCGGTTTGATCGCAGTCATCGCGCTTGTCGGTCAAATGGCGGCGACCATCGCGTGCATCTCGGGTTACATCCCGTATTTCAACAGCTTTACCATGACCCTGCCCGGTATCGCGGGTATCATTCTGTCGATCGGTATCGGCGTTGACGCGAACGTCATCACCGCCGAGCGCGTTCGTGAAGAACTCCGCCGCGGTAAAACGATTGACGGTGCGATCCGTTCGGGTTCGAAGAACTCCTTCTGGGCGATCTTCGACGGTAACATCACCGTTTTGATCGTGTCGATCGTGTTGATGGGCGTCTTCGGACCTCCCTCGAGCATCTGGTCGACGATTCTTTCTCCGATCCTGATGTGGTTCCCGACCTCGACGACCGGTATGGTCTATTCCTTCGGTTACACGCTGTTCATCGGCGTGGTGCTGAACTTCGTGATGGGCATCGCGTTGTCTCGTTTGATGCTCCGTTCGGTGTCCCGCTTCAAGTTCCTGCGTAAACCGTGGTTGTTTGGAGGTGAGCGCGCATGAATACTATGAAAATTGATTTCATCAAAAGACGTCGTCTCTTTTTGATCATCAGCGCGTGCATTATGGCTGTCGGCCTTTTGGTGAACGTGATCTTCGGTGTGGAAATGGACACCAACTTCAAGGGTGGTACGTCCTTGATCTACGGCTATACCGGCACGATCGATGTCGCGGAAGCCAAAACGTTCTTTGCTGAGCAAATCGGCGACAAAGTGTCGGTTGATTTCTCCAAGAGCGGCGCGGATCAACTGTTCGAAGTGTACAGTAAGCGAGTCGTCAGCAACGAGGAGCTTTCGAATATCGAAAAAGCCATCGACGAAAAGTACGCCGACAACAAAGTCGAAAAGTACGAATCCGAGTCTCTTCCGGCGCGTGAGGGTACCCTCTTCTTCGTGAAGTGCCTCGTGGCAACGCTTCTTGCTTGCGTGTTCCTCGTGATCTTCGTCGGTTTCCGTTTCCGCAAGATCGGCGGCATCTCTGCCGGTTTGGCGGCGGTCGCCGCGTTGCTCCACGATTTGTTGATCGTGTACTTTGCGTTTGTGGTTTTCCGCATCCCGCTGAACGACAACTTCGTGGCGGTCATGCTCACCATCGTCGGCTATTCGCTCAACGACACGATCGTTATCTACGACCGTATCCGTGAAAACCGACGTGTGATGGGCGCTGCGGCGAACATCAACGATGTCGTTAATGTGAGCTTGAATCAATCGTTCCGCCGTACGCTGAACACCTCGGTCACGACGGGCATCGTCGTGTTGACGCTGGTGGTTGTGGCGCTGGTTCTTAACCTCGACTCCATCATCAGCTTCGCTGTGCCGCTCCTCTTTGGTGTGGTTTCCGGCTTCTACAGCTCGGTTTTCCTTTGCTCTCCCATTTGGGCGGCATGGACCAACCGTCGCTTGGCTGCCAAAAAAGCGAAATAATCTATGTAAAAAACTCCCGCTGTTTCGTTTGAAACAGCGGGAGTTTTCTTTTTTTATACCGATATGGTTTTGTTAAGATGGAAGGAATAAATCACGCAATCCTTAACAGGTCGTTGCAACGCTCTTGACAAAGCCTCTTTGTAGATCATCAACTGTGGGCGATAACGTGCGGCAAGATCTTCGATGTTGCCGACGCGATCGGTTTTGTAATCGACGATCACCAGTTCGCCGCTTTCCTCGAAAACGGCGTCGGCAATACCTTGCACCAACACCGTTTCGTTCCATGCATCCGACGGCATTGAGTCGTCTTTCTCAATGAAATCGCCGATCGGACGATCAACCGTGAAGGGGAATTCACGAAGCAATACGTCGGCTCGTGCCATACGGGCGGCAATATCGCTTTCCAAGAATTGTTGTAAACGCGGAAGATCCAATGCGTGCAGTTGTTGTGCTGTCAAAATATCGCGTTCGATCATCATCTCGGCTTGCTCGCGTGCGTGCGGATGCATCAAATCCACATGCTCCATAAACAAGTGGGTGGCAGTGCCGCGCTCAGCAGGAGTCAAACCGCCTTTCCCCGTAAAGGAAGGTTTACGCAAATAGACTGTTTGCTCGTTGTCGTTATTGTGAGCGGTTTGCGAAGCGGTGATTTTCGCCGCCACCTGACCAAGCGCGCTGTACGGATATTCGTATTGCAAGCGGACTTGCCATTCGATCGACGCTTCACTTTGTTCAACATCCGCTTGCACTTGAAGCTTTTGAATCTCTTGCGGCGGTGTTTGAATGCGAATTGTAAGACCGTCTTGCTCGTGTTGCAATCCTGTCGGGAATTCTGTTCTGTCTTGCAGGAGTTTGCCCGCAGGATGTTGCATCGCCGCGGCGATCACCCAATCCGACATACTTGAAGCGTTGAGCACAAACGACGGTGTGAACGAGGTTTCGGAACCTGTGGCTTGGATGCGCAGTCGATGAAGTGTGCTCGCAATGTTATCCACCGTCGCCAGCATAATGAGTTTGTCCTTGGCGCGCGTCATCGCGACATACAGCACGCGAAGCTCCTCGGCGCTTTCACTGCGTTTGATGGCGGTGGCAATGGCACGACGATGGATGGGGTTGGATTCCGTCATTGTTTCGCGGTCACGATGCGTGATACCGATGCCATGCTCGGCGTGAAGAAGGATATCTCCGCGTGTAGACATGCGATTGATATCATTACCCAATCCTGCTAAGAATACGACAGGGAATTCCAATCCTTTGGAGTGGTGGATCGTCATCAGTCGCACCGCGTTTTGTGCTTGAGCGCCGTCGGCGGTCGGGAGTGCGATACCTTTTTCCTCCAGTCGTGTCATGTGTCGAATGAACGCGGGCAATCCGCGAAAATCGTGATCCTCAAACCGTCTCGCAAGATCGTAGAACTTGCGCAAATTGGCGATACGCGAACTGCCGCCGCTTTTTGCGCTCATAATGGACAACAAATCACTGTCTTCGTATAAGCGGCGGATCAATCGATCGGCGGGCATAGCGGCGGCGAGCATGCGATATCGCTTCAAATCTTCGAGAAAATATCGACAGGAGCTCGCGCAGGGGAGTGAACTTCGCGCCGCTTTGCGAATCGCCGAAAACAGCGGTACGTTTTGAGCGACACTGCGAATCATCGCCACATCGTCGGGCGAAAAACCGTAAACGGGCGACATCAACGTTGCCAACATCGGCACGTCCAAAAGCGGATTGTCAATGGTACGCAACACCGACATGATCAATTTGATCTCGGCGCAATCGAACAGATTTTCACGTGTGTCGGCGGCCGTTGGGATACCCATCGCTTGCAGTTCGCGAATGAAAATAGGAGCCTTACCCGCGGTGCTCCTCATCAAAATGCAAAAATCGCGGTAGGTAGCTTGCCGCGTGCCGCCCTTTTCGGTGACTTGAAAGCCCTGCTCAATCAGCTCGCGAATGCGTTCGCCGATGATGCGCGCCTCGGCGTGATGCCGTGAAAGTGCTTCGGGATGCTCTTGTCGGTCGGTGATGATCAACTCGGCGTCATAAGCGTCACTGCCTGCGTCGGGAAATGCAGCCGAAGCGACAAGTTCTTCGTTTTCATTGTATACAATGCCGCCTGTTTCGGCGGTCATCAATCGTCGGAACACAAAATTGGTGATTTCCGCCACCTGAGGGCGACTGCGGAAATTGTTGCCGAGGGTGATGGAGGCGGGATAATGCACGCCGTCGTAGGCGGTGCTGTTTTGGCGACGTCCTTGAAAAATCGTCGGCATTGCTTGTCGGAAGCCGTAGATGCTTTGTTTAAGGTCACCCACGAAAAACAGATTGCGTTCGTCGTCGGACAACGCCGCAAACAACGTGTCTTGTGTGGCGTTGGTGTCTTGGTATTCGTCGACCATGATGTGCGCGAATCGCGCGCCGATTTCCTTGGCGGCTTCGGTTCTTGTGAAACTGCCGTCATCATTCGGTGTGGCAAGTAGAGAGAGCAAACGATGTTCGGTGTCGTTGAAATCCAACATGTTTTGCTCCGCTTTTGCCGCGGAGAATTGTGCGGTGAAGGTACGCACCAAATCAAACATCGCACCGACCGCAGGAGCGCAAGCGGCGATGTCGAACCGCGCCTGCTCGGAGGAATAGCTGAGAAGATCGTCCGCTACGGTTGCGATCAACTTTTTGGCGTGATCACGCATCGCGGTGATGTGTTTTTTGAAATCCTCGTCTTCGTATTGTCTTAAGGAACCGAAAGCGGGGAAGCGGATGCCCAAAACGGCGTTGCGTGCCTCGTCCCAGCTGCCGTTCAAATGCTTGATCGATTCCAGTGTCGCGTCCAACGCGGCGGCAAGCGACGGACCGTAAGCGGCCGAAATCGCTTCATCGTGTGCCATGTCGTCGATTGCCGCAGAGAGGGTCAGCGCCGCCGCTTGCAGATGATCGGTTGCTTGTGCCAGAAGAATTTGTCCCCAAATTGTGTCGGCAATGTCGCCCTCGGTTTCAAAACGCTTTTGCTGTCGATCCAGCCATTGAAGCGGGAATGGGTGCGCTTGAATGAAGTTGTATGTACGGAGCAATTCTTCGGTCAGCTTCGCATCCGAGCGGACGTCGGGCAAAATTCCGCAAAGCTGTAAAAACGCGGGATCTCCCGTGCGATAGGCTTCGTCGATGACTTGACGTGCGGTATCGTGCTTGATGAGGTTGAGCGCGGTTTCGTCTGCAACGCGGAAGCGCGGCGATACATGCGCTTGTGCGGCGTATTCGCGAAGGAGTTGAATACAAAAGCTGTCAATGGTGCAAATCATCGCTTGCGGCAGTAACATTTGCTGACGCAAGAGGCGACGGTTGTGCGGATCGGCTGAGATTTCCTCCGACAAACGCCGATTCAACCGTGAACGCATTTCGGCGGCTGCCGCCTTGGTAAACGTCACAACGAGCAGTTTTTCGACATCTACGGGATCGGTCGGATCGCAAATCAACGACACAATACGTTCGATCAAAACGGCGGTCTTGCCCGAACCCGCCGCCGCCGACACCAAAACCGTGCCGCCGCGTGCGTCGATGCAATGTTGTTGACCGGTTGTCCATTGCGGTTTCGCCATGTCTTCACGTCCTGTCATTATAAAAGTAATATTTATTATATATAACATTATATACGATTTCTTCTCGAAATCAATAGAGGAATCGCCTGCTGTCGCACTTTTGCGACAACTTGAAAAAAATCTCAAAAAAAACGAAAAAAAGTTTAAAAAAGGTGTTGACATTTGAGGAAGTGCGTGGTATTATATCAAAGCTGTCTCGCGGGAGACCGCGAAAACAGCAAGCAGACCTTTGAAAATTAAACAATACAGCAAAGAAACGAAACAAACCAACCCGTTAAATTTACGGTA
>JAZTZV010000066.1:0-3511 GCA_045637645.1 Acutalibacteraceae bacterium
ATCACACTTGCAAATGCGCGTCCGGTGACAATCCCCGAACTTGGGATCGATTGGACATTCTTCCGCGAAAACACCGAAGGAAGTCGGAGGCCAAGCGGTCTTAGGAAGACAAATCCTTGATGCAACTCCTTGGCTCACAGAACGACATGGCTACGATCCGACTTATCACACTTGCAAATGCGCGTCCGGTGACAATCCCCGAACTTGGGATCGATTGGACATTCTTCCGCGAAAACACCGAAGGTGAATATGCACTCGGCAATCAGGGCGTGAATGTGACCGATGATATGGCGTTTGACTTCAAGGTGATCACATCGCCGGGAGTGGAACGAATTGCTCGTGCGGCGTTTGACTTTGCACGCAAAAACGGAAAGACACGTGTCACAGCGGTTACGAAAGCGAATGTTATCAAAACAACCGACGGCAAATTTTTGGAAGGTTGTCGGCGTGTTGCCGCCGATTATCCCGATATCACCTTTGACGAATGGTATATTGATATTATGACAGCCAAGCTTCTCGATGATAAACGCCGCCGTGACTTTCAAGTGATCGTGCTTCCGAATTTGTACGGGGATATCATCACCGATGAAGCCGCCGAACTGCAAGGTGGTGTCGGAACAGCAGGAAGTGCCAATCTCGGCAAAAGATACACAATGTTTGAAGCGATCCATGGCTCTGCTCCGCGCATGGTGAAAGAAGGACGTGCGCAATATGCCGATCCGTCCAGTATGATTCGGGCAAGTGCTATGCTGCTCAGTCACATTGGATACACAGCTCTTGCTGATAAACTGCAAAAAGCACTTGAAATATGCACACAGACCGAACGCAAGATTGTCATAACAGGTCGCGCCGACGGTGCAACAGGCGAAGAATTTACCGATTATGTGCTGAAAACAATTTGTGAAATGTAGATAAGTACAACCGCCGTAGGAGAATCCTACGGCGGGTTTGCTTATTCTTTTGTCACGATCAACGCTTTGATACGGTCAGCAAGAGCGATATAGCGCAGATCTTTGATAATTTCCGCCATCCACGCTTCTCCCGTAAACTGCTCATTCATAAAGGTATTGTAATACCATGCAGACGGGAACATCGCGGTGCGTGTATTACCGCAAACAAGCCACCGAAAGCGTTCTTCCTTGCCAATCGGCGTGAACGCCGTATCGCAATCTTCCTCGACACGCCATTCGATCTCTGAAAACCACGGTGACACCGAACGAAGCGTGAGCGGCAGCTCGGCGGTCATCAATCGTTCGAGCAGTTTCACCGCATCCTCAAATACAACGAGCGCTTCGTCAAAACGGTTGAGTTTTGCAAGGGCGGCGAAAACGGTGAAATTGACATGGGTTCGCTCCAAACCGAAGCGGGTGAGACCGTTCGCGTGGGTGTAACGTTTTGCGAATTGGCGTTCGATGACAGTTGGACATCATTGACATACAATGCCTCTTCAGGGTCGACAGAACGGCGTGTATCGTGCCACGACACAAATACCTTTTGTGTCAGAGCGAAAAAGCGTTCGCGTTGTTTTAACGGCTCATAGCGTTCATAATCCTTCAAGAGCGCATAGCGTGTGCTTTTGAGATTATCGACCGTGAGCAAATCATCAGCGGCATATTGCCCCAAAAACGCATCCAACCGTTCTTCCTCTTCGAGCATTGCCATATACCAGATCGCTTGCGGATCTCGGTTTTTCTGCAAAAGGAGATCGGCAGTTTTGCGCACCTCGGGTAAAACGGCGGGTGAGCGATAACAGTTCATTATGGCTTGGTTTGTTGACCAAAACCGTCCTGCCGCCTTACTGTTTAGATGATATCGCCGAAAATCGCGGATGAGCGCGATCACCTTATCGGCGTCAAAAGGATCAATGCACGCCGTTTGATGCAACTCCTCTATCAATGATTCGGCTTGTTCTTCTTTCTCTGCCTCGGGGCATCCGAGCAGCGTATCCACCGACACCCCGAAAAAGGATGATAAAGCAGGGAGCAACTCCATATCGGGATATGCCGTGCCGTTTTCCCAGCGGCTGACCGCTTGAAATGATACGCCGATAGCATCGCTGAATTGTTCTTGCGTGAGCTCCCGCTCTTTTCGTAAACGACGCAGATTCTCGCCAAGCTTCAATTTCATAATCCTCGCTCCTTTATGTAAGGTTTGCCGGCAAGGATATTGTAGCAAATACGGCGGCAAATTACCACTTCTCATTTGTAGAGAGGATTTCAACTGATGCGAGAATACGGATTATATGTTATACTGATTTCAACGGAGCGTTGAGTACCGTTCACTTTTGCGTCGCTTCTTTTGTGCAGTGCGATGTGTCATACTATAGATGCGGTACCGAACACGAGTGGAAACGGAGGCTTTTATATGAAAGAAACCATGGGACAAATTATCAAGCGTTTGCGAAAGGAACGCGGCTTTACGCAAGAAGAACTCGCCGAGCAGGTCGGCGTCACCTTTCAGGCGATTTCCAAATGGGAAAACGATACGGGTATGCCCGATATTTCACAAGTGATTCCGCTTGCCACCGTATTTGATGTCAGTACGGATGTATTATTCGGACGATACGGTGTGAATGATAACGAGGAAGTGTTTGCCCTGATTCGTCATGCACGCTCGCTTGTGGACAGTTTGACTTCGGTTCAAAGTTTGCGGCAATGTTATGACGCATTGCATGAAGGACTCAAAACCTATCCGAACAACACAGCACTCCTAATGCAATGCTTGGAGGCGGGAATCGCCCTCAGCTATCCCGAAAACGATTGTTACGATGCCGAGCGCGGTGCAGACATTTACAAAAACTGTATCCGCGAAGCAGATCTGGCAATCAAATACGGCAACAACACGACCGATGTTTTGCGCGCACATATGATTATGGTACTCCTTCATGCGGCTTACGGCAATGCCGAAGCGGCAAAAGCGCACGCCGAACATTTTCCGTGGCGCTCAGATATGACGATCCATAAAATGAACGCTTATATCTCGCATTTTGAAACAAATTACGAAGCAAAAGCGAAACATTGCCAAACCGATTATATGTATCATTTTGAAGCCATGCTCGATGATCTTGTGGAGCTCAGCCGTTGTTATGATGCACTTGGTAATACAACGGATGCCATAAGCGTTTTGCAACAAGCGATAATGCCGATTGACAGTACCGATTACGGTACCGATGTGCGTCCGCATTTCCATTATCGTGAACAGGGTGATATGTATGCCTTGATTGCAAAGCTTTATCTGAAAACTGGCGATGAAAACAGCGCGCTCGAGCAACTCGCAAAAATGGTGGATTATGATATTGCGGCATCAAAGATAAAACCCGATACTAAGGTAGATTCACCGCTTCTTCGCAGTGTGGATTACAATTTCTATTGGTTGCCGCCGAATGTCGGCGAGCGCCTGCGCAAAAAGCTGAATGATCCTGCATTCGAGTCGCTTCATAACCACCCGATGTTTGAGGAATTGTTAGTAAAAGTGAAGAGTATATAATAACCGAACCGCCGTGGGAGACATC